>JBDSAK010000237.1:0-8002 GCA_039922195.1 Mycobacteriales bacterium | reverse complement strand
TCAGGAACACGTACTTGCACCTGAAGGAAGGCTTTGTGGCGTTGGCACAACTGCAGTCCCGAGACAGGACATGATGGACGAAACCCTCGTTACCGCGCGGTTCGACGACGGCGAGCTGCGCCGGCTGGAATCCGCAGTCGGCCCAGTGGCCAGAGCCGGGTACGGGTTCGACGGGGTGTTGCTCACTCGGGACGAATTGCTGGGCAGGGTCTCCAACGTGCGAAGGCTCATCGTCGAGTTCGAACAGGTCGACGACGAGGTGCTCGCTTCGGCGCCCGCACTCGAGGTGCTCGCCTGCTGCCGCAACGAACCCGCCGCCAGCGTCGACCTCGAGGCGGCGCATCGGCGCGGTATCACGGTGCTCTTCACCCCCGGCCGCAACGCCAATGCGGTTGCCGAATACACGGTCGGCTTGGTGCTCTGCGCGGCAAGGGGCATCGCCGCCGCGCACCACGCCCTTCGGTACACCGACGAATTCACGCGGACCGTCACAACAGATCGCATGTCGCGGCGCGACAGCACAGCTCAGTGGTCACTTGATCCAGGAGCACCATTCGACGTGTTTCAGGGTCCGGAGCTCGCGGGTCGCACCCTCGGAATGATCGGCTTCGGGCTGATCGGCCAGAAGGTCGCTCAGCTACTGCGCGCGTTCGGGATGTCCGTGCTCGTCTTCGACCCCTATGTCGGAGCCGAATCGCTCGCAATCGTCGACGCGCAGAGGGTGGACATCATGACGCTGGCACGGACAAGTGACGTTGTCGCGGTCGCGGCGAAAGTGACCTCGGAGAGCCGCGGTGTAGTTTCGCGCGGGGTGCTCGAAGCCATGCCGTCGCACGCCTACTTCGTCAATACGGCTCGTGCTGCGCTGGTGGACTACGACGCGCTCGTCGACGTGCTCGCGGCGCGGTCGATCGCGGGCGCCGCTCTTGACGTGTATCCCGAGGAGCCGCTACCCGGCGACTCGCCGCTCCTCGCTCTTGGCAACGTCGTGCTGACACCGCACCTGGCAGGGGCGAGCACCGACGTGGTCCGGCACCACTCGCGCCAAGTCGTGGATGACCTACTTCGCCTCGAACGGGGCGAGAATCCGCAGTACGTCGCAACCTCAGATGGTGCGCGCCGACGATCTCGACCGCTGCGATGACCAGGGTTGCGATCGTGACAGGAGGCGCGGGCACGCTCGGCTCCGCCATCGCCGAACACCTCGTGAGGGACGGTCACCGGGTCGTCGTGGCTTACCTGACCCGAGCAGCGGAAGCCGCCACGCTCGTCGAGCAGTTGGGAGGGTCAGCCTTCGCATATTCGGTGCGGGCGGACCTGGCGATGCCCGGCGCCGCCAAGACCGTGGTCGACGCGGCGTGCATGAGCTTCGGCGTACCCACTGTCCTGGTCAACAACGCCGGGGCCATGACGCACTCACCTATCGAGTCGATGAGCGACGAGTTGTGGGACGAGAGTCTCGCCATCAATCTCACGTCGGCATTCCGGCTCTCACGCGAAGTCATCCCGGGCATGCGCACGAGCGGATTCGGACGGATCATCAACGTCTCGTCGCAGGCCGCGTTCCGCGGCTCGGTTGGCCGTGCGCACTATTGCGCCGCCAAGGCGGGCATGCTCGGCCTCACGAATTCCCTGGCCCGCGAACTCGGGCCCGACGGCATCACCGTCAACGCAGTCATTCCCGGCCGCTTCGTCAGTGATCTACTGGTCGGCGACCTGCCCGAAAGGCAGGAGGAGTGGCTTGCCCAAACGCCGCTCGCTCGTTTCGGGACGCCGGCCGAGTTGGCAAGTGCGGTGTGCTACCTGGCCTCGGATGGTGCCTCGTACATCACCGGGGCAGCGCTGCACGTGGGCGGCGGCTTGGTCATGGGCTGAGCGGCGCTGCCACGTGCCGCCATCCCGACGGGCGCTGGGAAACCACCTCCGCAACAGGCGCCGCAGCACACGGGACGACCATTTCGCCAAGCATGGACTGACCGCTGGTCTGGTCGCGCTCACGTCAGTTCTGACGACAGTCGAAGATCGACGCTCGCCGTCGCACCGCTGCCGCGCGGGGCAGCGCGCCACTCGAGTCCAAACTTCGCCATGACTTGCGGATCACCGGCGACGCCGGCGCGCCCGACGCGCTGCGCGATTCTCGGCAGCACAATCCGGGCACACCACTGGCTCGCACGGGCAGCTCAGCCCGCCCGCCGGTGTCCTGAGGTGCTCTGGCGGGCCGTCCCTCCAGAGGACAGTCCAACTCAGAGGGAGTACTGCTGCACCGCGATCGACGAGCAATGCGTCGACCGCGTACTTGCCGACCGGGTCGCCAATTGTGATGTCGAACGCGAACATGCCGGACTTGTCCATCGCACGAACAAGCTCACCGGGCTCGAGTGGGCGGCCGTCGCGGACGACCTCGGCTAGTGAGTTCAGCGTCGGGCCGACTTCGAGTCCACATAGCTGAAGCGGCATGGGCTCGTTGGAGGTGTCAGGCATCCAGAACTCGGCGTGCCCGTACAGGCGCCAGAGCCCGTTGGTGTAAGCGAATCCCGCGCCTTCGGCATCGCGCAGCACGTTGACCACCGCCCATGGGTGTCCTGGACGGGAGGGGTCGGGTTGAGTTCTGTCGGGCGCCGCCATCTGACTCCTTCGTCGGTAGTGAATCCCGACGATCGCAGGCACCGCTGACAGAAATCGGCCTACCTGCGTCGGCCTGTGGATGAGCGCACGTTCTCTTCCTGGCGGCTGACGTGGCGGGCACGCGCGCGAAGTACGTCTCAGCCATCACTAGGGTCGAGCAGCTTCGACAACAGCCGTCGCAGCTCGCGGTGCCCGCGCTCACCTAGCACCTCGGTCACCCGCTCCTCGATGCCATTGATCGTCACCCGCGCAGCCGCCACGGCGTCCCGGCCACGCTTGGTGAGAACGATGAGCTTCGCCCGGCCGTCCGCTGGGTCCGGACGGCGGACGACGTACCCGATGTCCACTAGCTCGTCGACGAGTTCCCCCATGGCCTGCGGGCTCATGTTCGCCTTCCGCGCTAGTTCGGTGAGCCGTGAGCCTTCGGGCGAGATCTGCGCGAACACGGCGGAGTACTTGGGCTTCTGGGGGTGGCCCGCACCCACCACGCCTTCGACGATCTGAAAGCCGAGCAGGCTGTACGCCTGGCCCAGCATCGAGACCGTGTTCAGCCGCTGCTCCATTGACAACTCCGGTTCGCCGAGATATTCAGGCTACCTGAATAACTGCCGGTTCGACGCCGGTTACTGCATCTGGGCGCGAGGAGTGAGGACCATGACACAAGTCAGCACGGAGCGATGAACGGCCCGGGAGGAGCGGCGTCGCGCGAGATGCCGATCATTCACCGGATCTTCCGGCGGCAGTTCGCCGAGGTGCGCGCATTGGTGCAACAGGCGCCGGCAGCCGGTGCAACGCGCGGCGCTGTCGCCGACCACCTGGGGTTCCTGCTCGACGGCCTGCATATGCACCACACCACGGAGGACGATCTGATCTGGCCGAAGCTCCGCGACCGCGCCGGGGTCGACGCACCTCGGGCGCAGCTGATGGCGGAGCAGCACCAGCAGATCGACCAATCGGTGGCCGAGGTACGTGCGGCGATGTCGCTGTGGCGATCCGATCCGACGCCGTCGGCGTCCTCGACGTTGGCCGACCGGATCGGCGAGTTCCTCGTCGTACTCGAACAGCATCTCGACGAGGAGGAGGAGGCCGTCGTACCGCTGATCGACCAGCACCTCACCCCTGCCGAGTGGGAGGAGATCGGGAAGCGCGGATTCGCGAAGTTCACGCCTGCCCAGCGGTGGATCGCCACCGGGCAGCTGGTAGAGGTCGCCACGCCGGAGGAGACGGCGATGATGTTCGGCAAGCTCCCGCCGCCGGTGAAGGTGCTCTGGCAGTTGATCGGCAAGCGCAAGTACCGCAGGTACATCACGTCAGTACGCGGCCGACAACTCGCGTGAGCCGGGGCAGGACGTGACCAGGGCTGCCGCTGTCTGCTCCCTCGTCCTCGGCTGGGGCTTCGGCCTCCCGGGCGCGTACGGCGCGCGCTACTTCGCGCAGCGCGGCGACGTGTGGACGTTCCTCGGGTTCCCGACGTACGGCGGCGGACCGTTCGAGCGGTGGGGAATCCAGACGAGCGTGCCGTTGCTTCTCGGCTTCGTCGCAGTGTGCGCCGCGGAGGTTCTTGTGGGCGTCCTGCTCTGGCGCGAAACGGCAGCAGCTCCCTGGCTGGCGCTGGCGCTGCTGCCGCTCGAGCTCGTCTTCTGGATCGGCTTCGCGCTCCCGTTCGGACCGGTGCTGGGTGTGGTGCGAACGGCGATCGTGGTCGCCGACCTCGCGTCGCGTAACTGACACGTCGCCGGCGCAATCAGCGCGTTTCGTACTCGTCGTGGCGGCGGAACCACAAGCCGTCCTCGTTGCGACCGAGCGGCGCGCGGTCCAGCCATTGGTACATGCCCCATAGCGCGTCAATGCCGCGTTCGTACGCCGAGTAGGTGTGGTAGACGACGCCGTCCTCGAGCACGAAAGCGCTGACGCCAGGCCCCTCTTGCCGGTACGTCGGCCAGTCGGTGCCCACCGCCGCTGTGACATCCGTGATGAAGGGAACGTCCACGCCGTCCGGCTGGCGGAAGTCCATCGAGCGGAAGTTGTAGTCGACTGCGCCGGCGTTCCACTCCTCTGCGGTGTGCGTCGTATGGAAGTCGTAGTTGAAGTCGCTCTCCGAGGACGATGCCCAAGGGAAGTCCCACCCCATCCGCCGCTTGTACGCCTGCAACATCGCGAGCGGAGCCCGCGACACCGCGGAGAACGCGACGTCGTGGTTTTCCAGATGCACCACGGAGCCGGCGAAGCCGTCAGCAATCGCCGAGCAGGACGGGCATCCTGCCTTGTAGTCAGGGCCGTACATGAAGTGGTAGATCAGCAGCTGCGAGCGGCCCTTGAACAGGTCGGCGAGCGACACCATGCCGTCATCAGTGTCGAACTTGTAGTCCTTGTCGACGCGCACCCACGGCAGCTCCTGGCGCTGGCGGGTGATCTCGTCGTTGCGCCGAGTCAGTTCCTTTTCTGCCTCGAGCAGTTCCAGCCGGGCCGCGAGCCACTCTTGCCTGGTTGCGGTCTTGTGATTCGTCATCTCGTGTTCCTTTGTCTCGTGTGTTGTTGAGTTGGCCGAACACCCCGGCTGTGCCACGCCACCCGCAACAGCGCAATGACACTGGCGAACGCCATCCAGAGCGGCAGCAGTACTTCTTCCACCGGTGCTCCGGCGACGTGTGCCTGGATCAACGGTCCTGGGCGGTGCGCTGGATCGACTCAGCGATCCGCTTGATCCGCTGCAGTCGGGCGTCCCACGCCGAGCCGACTGACGACATTTGCGCCACAGCGCGGGCCAGCTGGGCCGCATCCACTTGATACCGCTTCTCCCGTCCCGCCGGCGTCGCCCGGACCAGGCCGACGCGGTCGAGTACGACGAGGTGCTTGGTCACTGCCTGCCGGGTCACCGGCAACTTTTGGCCCAGCGTCGTTGCGGTGCCGTACTCCTCGAGAAGCAGCAGGTCAAGCATTCGACGCCGAGTTGGGTCGCCGATTGCGGACCAGAGATCGTCGTTGACCTTTTCGGCCAGTGCCCCCCTCATGACCGGGCCGCCACCGTTGCGGCGTACGGCGACAGGCGAGGCAGGAAGAAGTCCCAGCCGCTGACGTGCTCCTGGTATTCGTGCTCGAGGACAGCCGCCTCCCAACCCATCTCGCGGAAGCCGGTCTCGGTCATCTTCAGGAGCGTCCCGGTGCCGGACGGCGTCAGTTCGAAGGTGACGAGCAGCGAGTTGCCCGCCGCCGCAACCTCGCCGGCCGGGTGTGTCCACCGGAAGGAGAATGTTCGTGGGGGCAGCGCTTCGACGACCGTGAACTCGACAACGGACCCGCCGGCGTCAGGATCGCCGAAGACGATCTGCCCCGACGAACCGGGTGCCGTTTCGTAGTGGGCGTCGTCCGGCCACCAGTGCTTGATGTGCTCGGCACTGCTCACTACGTCGAACACGATCGCGGGCGGTGCGTCGACGTGAATCTCGCGCTCTATGGTTCCTAACTCCATGCCAGCCTCCTGCAACGATTGGTTGCGAGTGACATTACAGCCAGTCCGGCCTTTGTGCAACCATCAGTTGCGTGACGCGGTGGGGACATCTCACAGGCGGGCGTCACGCGAGTTTGACGCGCACCA
This sequence comes from Mycobacteriales bacterium, assembly GCA_039922195.1. Lineage (GTDB taxonomy): Bacteria > Actinomycetota > Actinomycetes > BP-191 > BP-191 > JBDTYE01. The sequence goes on along the minus strand of JBDSAK010000237.1, from coordinate 1,782 downwards.
TGTTCCACGAGACGGGTGGCAGGGTGAGCGAGATCGCTGCGCCCTCGGCGGAGCACTCCTGCGTGGTAGGCGTTACCGCCGTGGGCTCGGCGACGGTGTTGGTGCGCAGAGGATCCGGGTCGGAGAGAACCACGTGCTCGAGCACCTCGAAGCCGGCGAACCCGCGCAGGTCGAGCGTCACGTCGATCGTGTCGCCGGCGGAGCGGTTCACAAGGAAGAACGCCGCCTCCTTCGCCTTGTCGTCGACGGTCGCGATCGCATCGATCGCGTCGACCTCGCCGAACTTGCCTGTCTGCAGCGTCGGTGACACGACGCGCGTGACGAGCGACTCGCCGCGGGCATGCCGGGCGGTGAGCGAGAACGGGTAGAAGCTCGTCTGCCGCCACGCTTCGCCACCGGCCTCGGCGCGGATCGTGCCGATCGTGTTGACGAGTTGGGCCAGACACGCCATCTTCACGCGGTCGGCGCGGCGCAGCACGCTGACAAGCAGGTTGCCGACGACGACGGCGTCGGCCACGGTGTAGTCGTCCTCGCTCAGCGCCGGCCCCTTCTCCCAGGTCGGCAGCGGGAGGATCTTCTGGATCCTCGAGAGATACCAGACGTTCCACTCGTCGAGGGAGAACGTGATGACCTTGTCGCTGCGCTTGCGCGCCTTGACGCTGTCGGCGACCGCGCAGATGTCGGTGATGAATGCGTCGAGGTCGGTCGACGACACGAGGAAGCTCTGCAGGTCGTCGTAGTTGTTCTCGTAGTACGCGTGCATGGAGACGTGGTCGACGAGGTCGTAGGTGTGGTCGAGCACCTGCTCCTCCCACGCCCCGAAAGTCGGCATCTGCCGGTGCGAGCTGCCGCACGCGACGAGCTCGACGTCCGGGTCCATCTGCCGCATGCCGCGCGCGACGTCGGCGGCGAGCTTGCCGTAGTCATCACCGGACTTGTGGCCGAGCTGCCACGGACCGTCCATCTCGTTGCCGAGACACCACACCTTCACGCCGTGCGGCTCGGAGTTGCCGTTCTGCGCCCGGTACGCAGCCATGGCCGACGGCGCGTCGCTGTTGCAGTACTCGAGCAGCTGGAGGGCATCCTTCAGCGTTCCGGTGCCGAGGTTGTTGGCCATCATCGGTTCGATACCGGCGATCTTCGACCACTTCATGAACTCGTCGAGGCCGAACTCGTTGCTCTCCAGACTGTGCCAGGCCAGGTCGAGGCGCTGCGGGCGGCTTTCGACCGGGCCGACGCCGTCCTTCCAGTCGTAGCCGGAGAGAAAGTTGCCGCCGGGGTAGCGGACGATCGTCACGCCCATCTCCTGGACGAGCGCGATGACGTCCTTCCGGAAGCCGTCGCCGTCGGCGTACTGGCTGCTCGGGTCGTAGATGCCTCCGTAGACGCATCGTCCCATGTGCTCGACGAACGACCCGAAGACCCGTCGGTCGATGGGCGAGATGACGAAGTCGCGGTCGACGATTACCGATGCGTCAGGAATGGTGAAGTCCTATCTGTTAAATGGGCCGTGTCTTGGGGCGGTCGGCGTTACTTGAGCGCGCCGGTGCTGATACCGCCGCGCCAGAACCGCTGCAGCAGCACGAAGGCGATGATCAGCGGCACGATCGCGAGCAGCGCGCCGGTGGTGATCAGGTTGAACAGCACGCGGGTGCCAGCGGTCGAGGCAAAGGATGCCACCGAGACGACTGCGGTCGTGCTAAGGCCGATGGCCTACCGTCGGAGTCGCCGGTGCAGGCATTGAACGCGCACAGGGCCAGCCCGAACAGGGACGTCAGTAGG
>JBDSAK010000236.1:0-23057 GCA_039922195.1 Mycobacteriales bacterium | reverse complement strand
ACCTCAACTGCCTGAACATCCTGGGGTTGAACGGCGCCAGCACGCCGGGCGGCCTCGCCGCGGCCACCGGCCTGACGTCAGCCTCGATCACGGCGGTGGTCGACCGGCTGGAATCCAAGGGCTACGTGCGCCGCGAGCGCGACCCTCACGACCGCAGAAAAGTCGTCGTCCGGCTCTCGCAGGCGGTAGCTGCCCCTGAATGCTCGGACGCGTTCGAGCCGGTGCTGCAGGCTTGGCGCGAAGCGATCGCCGACTTCAGCGACTCCGAGCTGGGGATCATCATCGAGCACTATCAGCGGGTGGAAGACGTCACCCGGGCGCTGCTCGAGGCGTTCAAGGAGAATCCGCCGGAAACCGGGCCCGCGCGTTTCGACGGCGGTGGTGCACCGTCGGCCGGCCAGTCGGACTCATCGGGCGACGGCCGGCGCGCACAGCCGGCGCGAACAGCCCGCTAGTCACTCGGCGTAGTCGACTGAGCGGGATGGATGGCCCGAAGGGCGGGTCAATCGCCCCGCCGGGCCATCTTCGACTAGCCAGAACCGGACAAAGTTCGGCGTCGATGCACGCAATCTGGTCATTTCGAGTCAATCAATAGCTCCGCCTCGCCATTTTTGCCGCTATCCGGCAAAGTCAGGAAGCGCGCTGGTACAGGGCGCAGCGACGCCGGGGAGCCGCTCAATTCCAGGTTGGGGGGATAGCGTGCTTATTGACACCTCGGTACACCCAAGCGCGTCGCCGCGCGACGGCATCCGGCTCGACCTCACGGTCGTTCCGGCCCAGGCGGACCGCTCCGCAGAGCGGCCGTTCGCGTACGACGTGGCGATCGTGGGCCTGGGTTACGTCGGTCTCCCGACGGCCTTGGCGTTCGTCGCCGCGGGTGGCTCGGTCGTCGGCGTCGATGTCAGCACGGCCCGGCTCGAGGCGATCAAGGCCGGCCGCGTCGACCTGCTGAGTTCCGACCACGAGCGGCTGGTCACCGCGATGGATTCCGGTCGCCTGCAGGTCACGGCGGCGATTGACGCCATTGCTCAGGCCGCGACCGTGATCATCTGCGTGCCCACCCCCGTCGACCATCACCTCGTTCCCGAGCTGAAGGCACTCGCCGCTGCCTGTGCTTCTGTGGTTGCGCATGCCGCGAATGATCAGGTCATCCTGCTGACGTCCACCTCCTACGTCGGCACCACCCGCGACCTGCTGGTCGAGCCACTGGAGCGCCGCGGTTTCCGCATCGGGCAGGACATCTTCGTGGCGTTCAGCCCGGAGCGCATCGATCCGGGAAACTCGACGGTCAGCCAGGAGTCGGTGCCACGGGTAGTCGGCGGCGTGAGCCCGGCGTGCGCGGCGCGCGCAGCCACGGCCCTGTCGGCGTACGCCGAGCAGATCCACATCGTGTCGACCCCCGAGGCCGCGGAGCTCACGAAGCTGTACGAGAACGCGTTCCGTGCCGTCAACATCGCGCTGGTCAACGAACTCGCCGATGTCAGCCGCGAGCTGAACGTCGAGATCATGGAGGTCATCGAGGCGGCGAGCACCAAGCCCTACGGCTTCATGGCGTTCCTGCCGGGATCAGGAGTCGGGGGGCACTGCATCCCCTGCGATCCGCACTATTTGCTCTGGCAGCTCAAGCGCCAGCGCGGATCTGCCCCGCTTCTGGAGCAGGCCATGGCGTCGATCGCCCGCAGGCCCCGCCAAGTCGTCGACCGGGCGCGCGACCTGCTCGCCGAACACGGCAAGTCGGCGCGCGGGTCACGCATCGTCGTCGTCGGCGTGACCTACAAGCCCGGCGTCGCTGATGTCCGCGAGTCGCCCGGCATCGAGATTCTGGAGCGGCTCGCCGCGGCGGGCGCCAACGTCGGCTACGTCGACGCCCTCATTCCCGAGCTAGAGCTCAGCGACGGGACCGTCCTGCGATCCCTCCCCCACGAACCGCTGGAATCGGCCGCGGATCTCGTCGTGCTGAACACCCGGCATCCAGGCTTCGACCACAGCTGGGTGGTCGACCAGCCGCTGATCCTCGATGCGACCTACAAGTTCACCGCCGCTCCCCACCGCGCGACTCTCTGAGCACCTTCCCTCTTTGCCCGCTATCGACGCACGACACCTCGAGCCCAGCTCGAGAAGGAGGACACGGACATGCGTACCAACTCGTCTCGGGGGCTCTTTGCCCAGGCCGCGCGTTCTCGGCGCAGCCCCTGGATCGTGCTTCCTGCCGGACTGGCACTGATCGCGGTCGGGTTCACCAGCGGCGGCGCGCCCGCCATGGCGGGCGCGACGTCGGCCAGCGAGAACCGAAGCAACATCGAGAAGGGTCCGATCGACCTGCTGCCCGCCGAAACGATTCGCCGGCTCAAGGCGGCGAAACTGCAAAAGCCCACAAACGCGACCTCGACGAGCGCGGTCAGTGCGCCGGCCGGCGCGCTCGTCGACCCGATCGACATGCGCGTCCTCGTGCTGGCCACGAAGGGGGACCCCAACCCCGACGGTGTGCACGTGGTCCCCGCCGGCTCATGGGACTGGAACCTGTCCACGATGACGGTCGCCATGGACTACCTCGGCGTCCCGTACGACACCTACAAGAGCACCACCAAGGAGCTGTGCTCCGGCGGGTCGTGGAGGCTCGACTGGGCAGCCAACCCCGCAGCCACGGACACCAGCTGTTCGACCGGTCGGGTCACCAGCTGGCCGGCCGTCGCGCAGGCCACCCTCTGGGACGGCGGCGTTCACGCCTACTACCAGGGCGTCATGCAGACCAACGGCACGTTGTCGTATGTCGACGCGAACGGCGCTTTCATCAGTAGCGCGCTGAGCGCGAATGAGTGGTCGGCGCTGTGGACGTTCGAGGCGCAATTCGGGATCCGCACGGTGAGCGCCAACACCTACCCGACGTCGGACTTCGGTCTTACCTACAACGGTGAGGACGGCGCGCCGAGCGCGGCGAAGTGGACCAGTGCGGCAGCGTCCCTCTTCCCGTACGTGAACATCGCCGGAACGCTGCCGATCGGCAACGCGTACACGTACCGCGCCACGGCAGACCCGCTCGATACGACGACGACTGTGCTACTCACCGATCCGGTGAACAACGCACTCGCTGTCGTGCACACCTACCCCTCGCAAGGCAACCGGCAGGCACTGGCACTCACGTTCGACAGTGCGTCGTACCTCGTGCACGGCGAGGTGCTCGGGTATGGTCTGGTCAGTTGGGTGACGAAGGGCCTTTTCCTGGGCGAACGGCACGCCTACCTGACCCCGCAGGCCGACGACCTGTTCATCGCGAACAGCATCTGGCAGGGCCCGGGTGACGCGGTTCCGACGCCGTGCGGCACTCTGCCGGACGCCCCGTCGCTACCGCAGTACCGGATCACGGGCGGCGACTTCAGGGCGTTCGTCAACTGGCAGAACGGCCGCGACAACCCGGCGCTGAGCAAGTTGTTCCGCACCGAGTTCCCCTTCAACGGCGAGGGCACCACACCCGCATACCTCGCAACTCTCGGCATCACGAATGACACGCTCACCCCCGCGGTCAAGGCGAACCAGGCGAAGTTCAAGTTCGTCAATCACACGTACACGCACCAGAACCTCGACCAGCGGTACATCGATGTCGTCGTCAGCAACACCGGCGGCACGACGACGATTTCCAGGGCTGACCCGTTCTTCTTCAACTCCTGGGGACACACCGTGATCGACACGGTCGGCGGCGCTGCGCCCGCAGGGACCGTGGTGAGCAACGTGTCGCTCGACGGCAGGACGGCGACCCTGTCCAATCCGACAACCCTGGCGGACGGCGCTTCCGTCACACTCTGGCTCGGCGTCACGTACGCCCAGGCGACCGCAGAGATCAAGCAGAACGAGCAAGCTGCGGCAACCTTGGGACTGACACCGTTCAACAAGACGAACCTCGTCCAGCCGGACATCTCCGGCCTGACCAACCCGAACTTCCTGCAGTCGGCCTCCGACGCCGGGATCCAGTACCTGATCTCGGACACGTCAAGGACTGGCGACCCCGCCACCTACGGCGTGAACGAGGGCAGGTACAACACGGGGACGTACGACAAGACCCTGCCTGGCGCGAGCCAGGCCGGCGGGAATGCCTGGAACCTCCTAGAGGTCGCCCGCTACCCGGTCAACCTGTACTTCAACGTCAACACGCCCGCGAGGTGGCTGGCCGAGGACAACTGCTTGTACCCGGCCGGTGCATTCGGGCACGTCAACACCTACCAGGAACTGCTCGATCGGGAGAGCAGTGTGCTCGCCCGGTACCTGCTGCACGGCCACAACCGGCCGCTGATGGTCCACCAGCCCAACGTGATGGCATATGACGGAGTGCACAGCCTGCTCGGTGATCTGATGGACGCGACGCTGGCCAAGTACGGAAACCTCGTCAACGCACCGATCCAGAGCCTGACGATGGACCAGCTCGCCCAGAAGCAGGCGAAGCGGATGCAGTACAACCGGGCACTCGCGACGGGTGCGATCACCGGGAGCATCGTTCCTGGAAAAACGATCACGTTGAAGAACACGTCGGCGTCGGCGGTCACCGTGCCGGTGACCGGCGTCAACGGCGGCGTTGCGTACGGCGCGGAAAAGTACGCCGGGCAATCGATCTCATACGTGACCCTCGCGGCGGGCGGGACGGTGACGCTCAGGACGGTATAGGCGACGCGAAGGGTTCGGTGCCGGTCACAAGCTGCGCAGGTAAAGCGATGGAAACTCTAGGAAGGATGACCGCAGCAGTGGCCACCGCGACGATCGTTCCTGCGCTACCGGGACGCTTGACGCTGGTGGGCGGCGACCGCGTCGAACAGCCCGACGACACGGGAGCCCTCCGGGTGCTCCTGATCACCGAAGGCACCTATCCCTACGCCTGGGGCGGCGTGAGCACGTGGTGCGACTCGTTGGTCAACGTTCTTCCCGAGCTTGATTTTCACATCGTCTCGATCGTGTCGGAGCCGGACATGATGCCGGTATTCGAGCTCCCGGCGAATGTTCGCAGCGTCAATACCGTCCCGTTGTGGGGCGTCCAAGATCCCAAGGAGAGCTGGTCGGCTCTGGCCGGCCGGCAACTTCGGAGCAGCCGCGCGGCCTGCTCCGCCGAGGCGATCACGACAGAGTTCATCCCGGCGTTCGCCGGTTTCCTCCGCGGCCTCGTCGAGTCAGGCGACACCCGGCCACTGGCCGGACACATCCACGCCATCTACCGGTATCTGCGAACGCACGATCTCGCCGCGACGATGAAGGCTCCGCAGGTCTGGGACCTGTACGCGGACATCATGCAAGAGGCGTACGGCCGGGCGGCCGACGACCTGGCCCTCCCGCAGCTCGAGCTCTGGGAACTGTCGACCGGCATGCAGTGGGTGTCCAGGTGGCTGTTCGCCCTCGCCGCCGAGATACCGCCTGTCGATGTCGTCCACGCTGCGATGGCGGGCGTGTGCAGTGTGGTCGCGGTCGCCGCCAGAGAGGAACACCAGGCCGGATTCCTGCTGACCGAGCACGGCGTTTTCCTGCGCGAGCGCTACATCTTCGAAGGGCCGCGCACCGACAGCTACTTCTTGAAGTTCCTCGGCCTCCGCTTCGCGCGGCGGATGACGGAAATGACCTACGCACTGGCCGAGCAGGTTTCGCCCTGCTGCGAATACAACCAGCGGTGGGAACTCGAGGTGGGAGCTGTCCGCGGCCAGCTCGAAACCATCTATTACGGAGTGGACGCGAACGAGTTTTCGGCAGACCGGCCGGTGTCTGCGATCCCGCGCACGGTCGTCTGGGTGGGCCGGATCAACCCGCTCAAGGATGTGGAAACGTTGCTGCACGCGGCGGCGGCCACCGTCCACGAACGGCCGGATGTTGAGTTCCTGTTGTACGGCGGCGCGCCCGACGAGGACGCGGAGTACTACGAGCGGTGCCTCGCGCTGCACGCACAACTCGAGTTGGGCGAGTCCGTGAAGTTCTGCGGATTCACCGACGATCCGGCCGCCGCATTCAACTCCGGCGACCTGGTCGTGCTCTCGAGCATTTCGGAAGGCTTTCCGTACAGCACCCTCGAAGCGATGCTCTGCGCCCGCCCGATCGTTGCCACCGCCGTGGGAGGCCTGCGCGAACAGGTCGGGCCGGCCGGGACGATCGTCGAGCCGCGAGATGCACCGGCGATGGCCCGGGCCATTCTGGACATCCTCAACGATCCCGAACGCTGTGCGGCGCTCGGGGCAACGGCGCGGGCTCGCGCGCTCGGCAAGTTCGGTCAGTCGAAGTTCCGCGCGACGCACCTGGCTTCCTATCGACGCCTGGCCAGCCGGTACGGCAACTGGCAGGTGCTGGTCGATCGGCCCGGCGCGGCGGCGCCGGCGATTCCCGCGCAGCGCAGACTGCCGGACGCCCCGGCGGGCACTGCAGTCACCGGCGGTGAGGTGCCGGAACTCGACCATGTCGATCTGGGCCTGGAAGTCGAGCGGCGCAGTCCGGTGCCGGTCGACGCGCTGGAGGTTGCCGCGATTCTCGAGTCGATGGGCGTGACCGACCTCATCGCTCGTCGGCGCTACAGCGAAGCGCATGTATTCGCGCTCGCAACCACGCTGTTCAGGGCCGCGACCGAGACGCGACGCTCCGTGGGCGACGCCAGCCGGACCGGGTCCCGGCCCGCCCCCAGGGCGCCCGGCGGCGGACCCTTCGACCCCGCGAGGTACCCGGCCTGGGCCCTGCTGCCGCCCTGCGCGCTGATCCTGTCGATCTGGGTCATGAGCACCATGGGGCGCTGGCACGGCACGCGGGCGGTGTCCCTGACGGTCGGCATGAGCGCCGGCATGCTGTCGACGAACGGCATCGCGCTGGCAATGGGCCGGCGAGCGTCTATCTCGCTGTCACTGGGCAAGGTTCCTACGGCACGGCGATACTTCCTCTGCTGCCTGATTGTCGGCGTCGTCTGGGCTGCTGTGCTCACCGGTGGCATCTCCCTGATCCCCTGGCGCGCCATCGATTTCCTCGCCCGCGACCGAGCGTTGTTCGTCGCCGCCGCCGTTGTCCTGTCAGTGATCTGGATGACCGCGGCTGCTCTGTCGCTGGTGGCAGCCACTGGGTGGACAGGAATCTCGCTGGCCGCGGGAATACTGAGCGCGGGGGCGTCGTACCGTGTGCTGCCGCCCGCCGGCGCGCACCGCGCGCTCATTGCGTCGGTCATCGGAGTCGTCGTTGTGATCGCAGCAATGCTGGCGCGGCTCGAACATGAGGTTCGGAAGGGTCCCTCGTCGCCGCACGCACATCGCCTGCCCAGCAAGGCTTTTCTCATCGAAGAAGGCCGGCCGTACTTCGCCTTCGGCACGATGGGAGTGGTCATGTTCGTGCTCGTGCACGTGGTCGGCTGGGCCAGGGTGCAAGGCGACCCGATCGACGTCACCACGCTCGAGCTGGGCCTGTGCCTGCCGCTGTTTCCGGCCGTGCTCGGGGCCGGCCACGCCGAGCGCATACTGCGCCGCTTCTGGAAAAACGCCCAGGAGCTGCAGCACAGCACCTTGTCGTCCGCGCGCGAGGAATTCGGCTCATCGCTCTACCGGCAGTATGCGCTCGACCTGCGTCGCTATGGGCGGCGCCTCCTCGGCACGAGTCTCGTGACGGTGGGCGGGGTCGAGGTACTGATCCGCGTCCATGCGCTCGAACGAGTGGCTGCCTACCGGGCTGAGTCGGATGTGCGGTTGCTGTTCCTCAGCGGGCTCGTCGCCTACGCGGTCATCGCGATCGCGCAGTTCAACTGCATGTTCGCGTTGTCGTTCAACGAATTGCGCGGTCCGCTGCGATCGGTGTCGGTCGGCATCATCGTCACGTTGATCGCCAGTGTCTGGCTCGCGAGCGCCTTCGGCTTCGCGTTCATGGGAGTTGCACTCAGTCTCGGTGCGGTTGCCTACGCCGTCCTGTCCTTCCGCGAGGTCCGGATCCTGCTCCTGTCCTCCGATCTGCACTACGTCACCGCAGCCTGAAATCCGATGAACAGGGGAAATTGAGATGCCAGCAAGTGCTTCACATCGACGCGTACTGATCACCGGCGGTGCGGGTTTCATCGGCAGCCACTTGTCTCGCGCCCTGCTCGCGAGGGGTGACCGGGTGACCGTCCTCGACGACTTCTCGACCGGACGCCTCGGCAATATCGACGACCTCGCGGCGGATGCCGACTTTTCCCTGGTCCGCGGAAACGTGTGCGACGAGCCGCTGGTCAACGGCCTCGCCGGCGAGAGCGACATCATCTTCCACCTCGCCGCAGCCGTCGGCGTCCAGTTGGTCGTCGAGGACGCCCTGACGACCATCGAGACGAATGTCATGGGCACCGGAAGCGTCCTCAAAGCCGCCTCCGAACACGGTGTGCAGGTGATGCTCGCCTCGACCTCGGAGGTGTACGGCAAATGCGTCAAACTCCCGGCGGCAGAGGACGACGATGTCCTGCTCGGCGCTTCACGCAACAGCCGTTGGTCGTATGCCGCGTCGAAGCTGGTCGACGAGTTCCTCGCCCTGGCTTACCACCGGCAACGCGGTCTTCCGGTCGTCGTGTTCCGTCTGTTCAACACCGTCGGCCCACGGCAGAGCGGTCGGTACGGAATGGTCATCCCGAGATTCGTCGGGGCGGCGCTCGCGGGCGAGCCACTACCCGTGCACGGTGATGGTGGTCAGTCACGGTCCTTCCTGCACGTTCACGATGCGATCGCCGGCATGCTGGCACTGGCCGAGTGCCCGGACGCGATCGGTGAGGTGTTCAACGTCGGGAGCTCGGAGGAAGTCACCGTCGGGGAGGTTGCCGAGCGCGTTCTCGCCGGCGTCGGGCGGACCGGCGCAGCCAACCCCATCGCCTACATCCCATACGACGAGGCGTACGCGCCTGGGTTCGAGGACATCCGCCGACGCGTGGCGGACACCTCGAAGCTCCGCAAGTTCACTGGCTGGGAGCCGCAGCGCTCCCTTGACGACATTCTGAGCGACGTCATTGCCGACCTGCGGGCTGACCAGTCACAGCGTCAGCGGCAACCCTGACGCCACGTGCCGAGGTCGAGGTATTTCAGGATTCCGTCGAAGTTCTCTGCGTTGTCAGTGGGGCAGAAGGATGAGGACATGCCCTCGTCGACGTATTCGACGTGGAACACAGCCTTCCCGGCCGCGATGAACTGATCGAGGACTGCGCATTCGTTGTACATCCGGCATTCTTCGTTGAGGTTCCAGTCGAAGGCAGCCGTCGTCGCCGCGGTGGTGGTCTCGATGCCGTTCTTCTGCCCGACCGAGAGGCCGCGAGCGTGCGCGAGTGTCGCGACCGCGAGGTACCACGTCTCCTGGTCTGCTCGGGAGATGGCAAAGCCGGGGTTGTTGCCCGTCGGGTTGTTCTGATCGGGCTCGACGCCGTCACACCCTGACCGCTTGGCCAGGTCGAGCCGGGCCGCGATGAGCGGCTCGAACAGAGCGCGTGAATCCACCCGGATGTCGAGCCACTTCTCGCCGGCCCACCCTGAGGAGTTTCCGATGACAGCGCTCGGGAACAGCGCGGCATCTGGCCGGTAGTTCTCCCAGGCGCCAGTGTCCAGGTAGCAGATGACGATCTTTCCTCGGCCGTGCAGATCGCCGATGATGCCGGCGTTGTCACCCTTCGGGACGTTGACCGTCCCGAACCCCGGGACCGAGTAGGACGATGCCGCGGGCTGCGCGTCGAACAAGTCGATGTCGTACATGTCGACCGGAAGGGTGCGGTCCACCACGCCGGTGATCTGCCATTGCCAGGTGGTGCCGGGCTTGGGCTGCCACACCGCGCTCGGTATCGGTGCAACCGTGGGCGTGGGCGTGGGCGTGGGCGTGGGCGTGGCCGTGGCCGTGGGCTGGACCGTCGGCGTGGCCGTGGCCGTGGCCGTTGCCGTGGCCGTGGGCTGGACTGTGGGCGTGGGTGTGGCCGTGGCCGTGGGCTGGACCGTGGGTGTGGCCGTGGGCTCGGGCTGGACCGTCGGCGTGGCCGTCGGCTCGGGTGTGGCGCTCGGCGCCGGCGAAGCACTGGCCGACGCGGTGGGACTGACGGTAGGCACCGGCTGGTCCGGCGTCGCTACGCGTTCGGGGAAGGTCACACCCGCACTCGTCCCGGCAGTGTCGAGGTGGCGCACGCCGTTTCCGACACAGCAACTCGACTTCCCGACCTTGACGAAGACGTCGACGTACAAGCGATCACCGGCCACGAAAGACACCGCTGATGGGCTGATCGACGGGAGCACGAGGGTGCGAACAGCCGATCCGAGTTTGGTGGCGGTGCCGGTCGACGTGCCGATAGCTGTGTACGTCCCTGCGTTGTACGTGTAGAGCCGAACCCTCGGCGTCACCGTGACAGCGCCCTTGCCCATGAGGGTGACCGTCGGAGTCCAGTCGCCGGCGAGCACCGTCGTGCCCTCCAGCGAGGCGGCGTTCCACAGGTAGCCCGCCCCATTCGGGGCGGATGGCGTCTGCGTACCTGGCAGGGACGGTGATGTGCCACTGGCCCGTAGCTGGAACCAGCCGATTTGCCGATCGAGGTCCGTGTCGACCCAGCGGGGCGAGGAAGGGGCCACGACCGTCAGTGAGCCTTGCGGAGCGGTGTCGGCTGCCCCGGCAGAAAGGAAGGCGACGGAACGCGTGGCACCCGTCGGTTGGGCCGGGCCGGCGAGCGCGGTCGCGCAGGCGACAAGGGCGTACCCGGCCACCCCGATGGCAACGGCAAGACGGACGCGAGGGGGCGGAGTTCGCATAAAGCTGTGCTCCTGATGAGATAGCCCGCGTGCGATGGCTTCTGTTTCGCGGGGTCAACTGTCAATCGGCTCGGGCCGAACTGGTCTGAAGAGCCCCACGGCGTTACGCCAACTCGTGGACGGCAGATTCATTCGTTCGGCGTAGTCAGGCGTCATCCGGATGGCGTAGTGCCCTGTTCGGGCGACGCCGGCAACCGCCGGTGGCATTCTTAGCTGGTGCCTGGAGGCCCCGTGGATCGGACGCAAGGCATTCACAGCATCTTTCCCGGTGCTCAGCCGCGCCGGGCGCGTACGCCTGGTGCGCTGCTGTCGGTCGTCCTCATCGGGTCGTTCATCGCGGTGCCGGCCGCGCAGCCTCTTGCGGCTCAGTCCACGGCCGAGCAGTCGGCCGTCGCCACGGCGCAGCTCTGGCGCCCGTTGCCGCGCACGACTTGGCAGTGGCAGATCACCGGGCAGGTCGGGGCGCCCGCACCCGGCATCACGATGTATGACATCGATCTCCAGGATGCCGTGCCGACCGCGCGAGTCGTCGCGGTGCCGGGGTTTGGAAAAGTCAGCTGGCAGCGCGGCGCGAATGCCGGAGTCATCGACCGGATGCATGCACGTGGGCGCGTGGTGATCTGCTATCTGGATTCGGGTGCCTGGGAGGCCTACCGGCCGGACGCTCGGCTCTTCCCGCGGTCTGTCATCGGTCGTGGGACCGGCTGGTCGGAAGAGAGATGGCTGGACATTCGCCCGCAGTCCTGGCGCCGGTTCGCGCCGCTGATCTGGGCACGGCTGGACCTGGCCCGCGCGATCGGGTGCGACGGAGTCGAGCCGGATCAGAACAATCCGGTCGGGAATCAGCCCGGCATCCCGATCACCCTCGCCGACGAGCGGGCCTGGTATCTGGAGGTTGCGAGGCAGGCCCACGCCCGTTCGCTGTCGGTCGGCATGAAGAACGGCGTCGAGATCATGGATGCGACCATGGCGCGCAGTTTCGACTGGGCGTTGGTCGAGGAGTGCTTCAAGTACGACGAATGCGAGCGGACGGCGCCATTCGTGGCGGCGCGCAAGGCGGTTTTCGCCACTGAGTACGAGGGAGATGTCCGCCGGCTCTGCGCGCGTGCGCGCGCGCTCTCGCTGTCGCTCATTCGCAAACGCCTCGAACTGGATGCGTGGCGGGTGAGCTGCTGACCGGGTGCAGCTCCCGGCGGCTCACGCCTTGGCGACGGCTTGGGTCGTCATGGTCTGCCAGTAGGGCGGCAGCCGATCCCACGCGTTGGGCAGCGCACCGTCATTCGCGAAGAACACCCCGGCGCCGCGCCGTGCTGCCAGCCGGGCCGCGGTCGCGTAGTCAGCGGCCGTGCCGACGGCGTAGACCAGATGCCACACCTGGTCGCTGTTGCGTTGTGCGATCCAGTGGGGGAAGTCCTGTACCAGATAGTCGGCAAGGCAGCCTTCGAAGACCACGACATGATCCGCCAGATCGAAGTAGGACGCATCGATGACGGGCTGGCCGGGATTCATCGCGATGCCGAACCCCTCCGCGCGAAAGGCCCGCGATATCCGGCGCGAGTACGTGAGGTCGTCGGCCGTGCCGGCGATCTGATCGATGAAGATTGCGTCGACGCCGTACCAGCTTCGATAGTTGCGCGCCTGGGCGACGAGGCTGCGTGTTGATCGCTTTCCGTACGCCGAGTCGACGTATCCGAAGATCACCGCTCCGGCCCGGCGTACGGCGACCAGCGCGCGTTGATAGTTGGGGTCCGCGGTCGCGCCGGGCCCGTTCGCTGGATCGATGACGACGATCGCCCCGGCCGGCACGCTCTGCAGACTCAGCCAGGATAAATCTCCCGGCCACGGATAGAAGTACGCCGGAATGCCCAGGCGCGGCGGCGCTGGAGGCGGACGCCGTACCATGATCGGGCCTCCGGTCCTCGTCCGCTCGCGCCGCCGCACTCAGCCGACGGGCGGCCGACCCGAGGCTACCGGAGTACGGTGACGCTACATTTTCCGAGCCGCGGGCGCGGATACATCTATGCGATGGGGTTGCGACGGTGACTCCAGATCGACCGGCTACGCCCCGGGTCAAGCCTCCGGCGCGGCCCCAAGCACCGGTCCACCGCGACCGGACGGTCGCGATCAGGACCTGGTCGGTCGTGTTCCAGCCGGTCGACGTAGCCGAACTCGAAGGCTTCGATCTCGTGGTGATCGCCGGGCCTGACAGCTGGCTCAGTGCCGCGCAACTGGCCGTGCTGCAGGCGCAGTCCGTCTTGGTTGTGTCGCATGTCCCGATGGTCGGTTCGCCGGCCGAGCTGAAGCAGCTGCGCCGGGTACTGGCCCGGTGGCCGCACCGCGGGCACCGCGCGTGGGAGAGCAACGGCGCGCTGGATCGCGTTCGCTCAGCGGCCCGGGCCGGCTGGGACGGGGTCTACCTGGACGACGTGGGCGACGTCCTCACGCTGCCGGACGGCGCCGCGCGGGTCGCCTCGGTCATCACCGTCGCGCGCGCGGCGATGCCTGACGGCGTCGTGATCATGCAGCGCGTGCGGGATGGCGTCGTCGACCTGGCCGATGCGGTCGGCCTGGAGATGCCGCTGCGCAACTCGACCGGCCGGACGGACCGTGCGCGCAGCCTCGCGCCCAGCGCGCGGCCGCCGATCGCGGCGAACACGGCCCTCCCCGCCCCGGGCCCCGAGCCTGGCCGGCTGCGGCGCCTGCTCCGCCGACCCAGGTAGCCTGCGACTGCGACTGCGACTGCGACTGCGACTGCGACTGCGGCTGCGACGGGGCGGGGTGGCTCGGGGTGCGCGTCCGCAGTGGGCCCCTAAGGGTGGAGGATTCGTGAAAGTAGTGGTGACAGGGGGCGCCGGTTTCATCGGCGCAAATCTCTGCCGAGTCCTGGCCAGCCGGCCGGACGTGACCCAGGTCATCGCGTTCGACGACCTGTCCACCGGGTTCGCAGCCAATGTCGACGAGCTCCCCGGCGTCGAACTCGTCGTGGGCAGCATCTTGGATGAGGTTGCCCTGCGCCGCGTGGTGGCCGGATCGGCGGCGATAGCGCACCTGGCCGCGCGCCCCTCCGTGCCGTTGTCCCTGGCCGATCCGATGGCCAGTCACCAGGTCAACGTCACCGGGACTGTTCAGGTGCTCGAGGCAGCCCGGGAGGTTGGCGCCTACGTGGCCGTCGCCTCGTCGTCCGCGGTGTACGGCGAGAACCCCGCCACGCCCAAACGGGAGGATCTGGCGCAGGCACCGATGAGCCCCTACGGCGTCACGAAGGTAGCCACCGAGGGCTACGCGGCGGCGTACCTGCACTCGTTCGGCGTAGCCACGCTGGCGCTGCGCTTTTTCAATGTGTTCGGACCGCTGCAGCCTGCTGGGCACGCGTACGCCGCGGTGGTTCCCGCGTTCGTGTCGGCAGCGCTCGCCGGGCGCCCGATCCCCGTGCACGGGGACGGGCTCCAGGTCCGCGACTTCGTCTTCGTCGACACTGTCGCCGCCGTGCTGGCCCGGGCTCTCACTGAGCGGATCACCAACCCGACTCCAGTGAATCTCGCGTCGGGTTCTCGAACGACGTTGCTCGGGCTCATCGACGAACTCGAGTCGATTCTCGGGCGGCGACTCGACGTCGAGCATCTGCCGGCGCGGCTCGGGGACATCCGCGACTCCCATGCCGACCAGACCGCATTCACGACGCTCTTCGCGGGTGTCGTACCGGTGGATCTGCGCTCCGGGCTGGTCCGGACGGTGGCGTGGTTCGAGTCCGCCGGCGCGCCGGCGCTCCCTCCCGGCTGACGAGGGATGCCGGCTACCGCGATGTGGGGTGAGCGACGGGGGTCGAACCCGCGACAACCGGGATCACAACCCGGTGCTCTGCCAACTGAGCTACGCCCACCATTGCGCTGACTTCGCGCTGCGGAGTGTATTCGTGGGCGGGCCGCGCTCGCCAACTTGTTGCTCTCACCGAGGATCGCCGTCGCGGGCGACCTCGACCACGGAGAGTTCGGCGTACTCGCCGGCGCGCGCCACCTCGCGTCGTACCGCGCCGATGATGATGCGGTCGAGGGAGGGTACAAACAGGCGCAGCCAACCGCGGTAATTGGCCTCGACACGCTTTGTGTACGAGGTGCGTCCGTCCGGCAGTCCGACGAAGTCGTGAGTGACCCGTGACTGCGCGATCGGCGTCCGCACATCCATCACCAGCCGGGTGGGCGGCGAAGCTTCGACGACCGACAGCTCGAACCGGCCGCAAGCTCCGTCGGCGCCTCGGACGTCGGCTGATGGCGAGCAGGCCATCGATCACCGAGCTGTCAGAGGAAGAGAAGCATCAGCTGCGCGACCTGATCCATAAGGCCATGCAGGGTGTCTAGCGTGGCGCGGGCGCGGACGGAGCGGGCGCCGTACCGACAGGCTCCTCGACCGGTTCGGGCGGCACGAACATCGCCGACCGGTAGTAGCGCAGCTCCTCGACCGATTCGAGGATGTCGGCGAGCGCGCGGTGGCCGCCGCCCTTGACCGGCGCCTTCTGATAAATCTTCGGGTGCCAGCGTCGGGCCAGCTCCTTGATCGAGGACACGTCGATCATCCGATAGTGCAGGTGCTTGTCGATGTCCGGCATGTACTTGATCAGGAACCCGCGGTCGGTCGCGATCGAGTTGCCGCACAAGGGGGCGCTGCGCAGATTCGGGACGTGTTCGCGGATGTAACCGAGCGACTGCGCGGCGGCTTCCTCGAGCGACACCGTCGATGCGAGCACCGCATCGGTCAGCCCCGAGCGCGCATGCATGTCTCGCACTACGTCGTCCATGCCGTCGAGTACGTCGGCCGGAGCGTGGATCACGATGTCCAGGCCCTCGCCGACTGGCACGAGGTCCGAGTCGGTGATCAGTACGGCGATCTCGACGATCACGTCCTTGTCGGGATCGAGGCCGGTCATCTCGAGGTCGACCCACACCAGTCTGTCCTTCATATGGATGGACTCTAGTTGCCGCTCGCTCGTGCCGACATCTGGGGTCGGCGTAGGCCGTGCCGTGGAATGCTTCGGGGACGGCGCGTCGTCAGGTCGCCACGTCGTCCACGCAGACGGGATTGCTCTCTCCATGGCCTTCCGGTTCAATCCGCCGCCGACGTGGCCGGCGCCGCCGCTCGGCTGGGCGCCGCCTCCGGGCTGGCAGCCGGACCCGGCCTGGGGCCCGCCGCCGCCCGGGTGGCAGCTGTGGGTGTACTACGAGCCTCCACCGCCCCCCGGTATGCCACCTTCGTACTACCCGCAGGCGCCACTGACACCTTGGTACTCACGCGGTGAGCGGCACTCGAACCGGCCCGTCTACATCATCGTCGGGCTCTCGGTGCTGGGGTTCGTGGTGTGGCTGGCGACGATGTTCGGGTAGCTGGGCGGTCGTGCAGGCGGGTGCCGGTCAGGCCTGCGCGGAGTCCATGTCGGACATTGCGACGTCGGCGTTGACCGCGATGTCGAACGAATCGTTGGGGATGTCGAGCACATAGGCGATCGCATCGCGGATGTAGTCATCGACGTCGGAGAGCCGATGCACCTGGGAGACCGCACCGGGGACTTTGGGGACGGTGAGCATCCACCACCCGTCCTTGCGAACGGCGTGGACCTCGTAGCTCGGCCTCACGTACTCCTCTTTCTCAGGGACCGTTGCGTACCGCACTGCACGAATACAACACATGAGGGGTGGTCTCGCCCTACGAACACGCGGAAACGTTTGCGACCCGCTCGGCCGTCAATTGCGGCTACAAAGGGCAACGCGGGCTTCACTACGCTGAAGCCGAGTCCAGTTCTGACTCGGCAGCGACCGGGTGGACGGTGATGTCGAACGAGTCGACCGATACGCCGAGCACGTACGCGATCGCGTCGCGAATGTAGTCGTCCACATCGGACACGCGTCGGGCCTGCGAAACGGCACCGCGCACGGCCGGCACCGACAGCAACCACCAGTCGCCGTCGCGCTCGGCGCGGACTTCGTAGGTCGTTCTCACGTCATCGGCCCCCAGGACTCGTTGCGCTGCTTGACCAACGCCCCACCGGACATCATGAGACCATGGTAGCATTGGTCTAGTCCATTGGTTTGGCGAAGTCGCGCGTGTGGTTCGCGCCACACCACCAGCCGGCCCTCGGCGTACTGAGTGGACGCCCTAGTCCTGGGTGTGGCCTATCGCTGCGCGGGCGTCGGCATCATCGGTGCGTGCGGCGTCGGCCTCGGATCGGTCGAGCGCCGCTTCGTCCCGGTCGAGTTGCGCCGCCGAAAGGCCGAGCGTCTGGCGGCTATTCGCGATCGCATCCCTGGACTCCTGGATCGAATCCGGATCATGTTGGCGCTGCCGCTTCTCAACAGCCAGGTCGCGGGCCTTGTGCTCGAGCGAGACTTCGCGGGCGTCTTCCCAGTCTTCGCGAGCGTCTGCGACGACGTCTCGATCGTCGGCGATCTGGTCGCGCTTGTCCGCCGTGTCCGACCGCTGTTCCGGCGCGTCCGGTCCATTCATGGCGCCACCATACGCCTGGGCGCGCCCGGCAGGACTCGAACCTGCGACCAATTGCTTAGAAGGCAACTGCTCTATCCACTGAGCTACGGGCGCGGGGCCCGGCGATTAAGGATCAGAAAACCCTCGGCCAGGCTGCCCCACTGCTGGATTGCCGCGGGAGCGGCTACATCGTGCCATTCAGAGGTGGCCGCAGGGCTGAAATCTCGGGCGGTCGGCGGTGCTCACGTCGGCCGGGCACGAACCCTCGGACATGGCGACGCGCTGAGAGGGCGAGTCGCGCGGGTGACGTGTTGGGTGCGTTCGGGGACCGCTAGGCGCTGTCGTCGAAGACCTCCGGCGTACTCTTCGCTACCGCTCGGCCACGCGAGGGGGCAGGCCACCGTTCGGTTGCTGAGGTGGTCCGGCCCCCCGCCGCAACGGGGCCTTTGGGGCGGGTGGGGGAGCCTCATCGACCAGGCCGGTGTCGACGAGTCCCTGGGCGACTTTGCTCAGCTTGACGTTGAGTCGCTGCGAGGCGCGTCGCAGGAGATCGAAGGCTTGCTGCGCGGTGAGGTGTTCGCGCTCCATCAGAATCCCTTGCGCCTGGCCGATGATCTCGCGCGACGCGAGCGCCGCCTGCAGGTTGTCGCTGCGGAGCTGGTCGGTCGCGTGCTCCTCGGCAACCGCCAGGGCCATCCCGGCGTGCGACGCGAAGATCAGTCCCTGCGCCCGGTCGCCCTCGTCGAAGGCGTCGGGCGCGAACGCGTAGAGCTGCAGCGCACCCAAGGTCTGGTCGGCGAACAGCCGGTAGACCAGGGCGCTGCGGAACCCGGCTCGGACGGCGGCCGGCCCGAACGTCGGCCAGCGAGCGTCGTCGCCCAGGTCGTCGGCGAAGACGCAATCCTGGCCGGCCAGTGCATCGATGCGTGGGCCTTCCGTAAGTGCGATCTGCAGGTTGTTGAGGTCGATGACGGCCTCGGATGTGAAGGCGACCGCTCGGCCCTCGGGGCTGGCGCAGACGGCCCCCTCGTCACAGCTGTCGATGGAGCCGACGGCGAGCGTCACGATGCGCCGCAGGGTCTGCTCGACGGTGCCAGGCGAGAGCAGGACGCGGGCGATGAGGGCAAGCTGCCGGGCCAGCGCGTCGTGGTCATCGCGTACGCCGCCCGGCACGTCTGGATTCATCGGTACTGCGCCCCCACCCGGTGGAAGTGCCTGATCAAAGGGGGTAACCTAGCGATGTCTTCGACATAGAGGATACGGCCCAGCCTCGCGAAATCAGGCATGGCATGTTTCCCTCCCTTTCCCCTCGCGCCCAGCTCTCGGGCAACGTGCAGTGTGATGGCCACGTAGCGGTCGTCACCCTCGACGGCGAGATCGACCTGCACAGCACCGCCACGCTCGTGCACCTCCTGGACGAGGCGGTGGCGACCGGCGCGCGGCAGGTGACGGTCGACATGACCGGCGTCACGTTCATGGGCGTGACAGCGCTGAGCGTGTTTCTCGCCGCCGCGGCAAAGCTGGAAGCCGCCGGCAGGCACGTGGCCATCCGCGAAGTCCCCGCACACATCCTGCGCGTGTTCGACGTCAGCGGCTCCGCCGGGACACTCGGCGTACGGCCCATGATCGCGTCGTCGCTCCTAGAGCACGCTCTCGCGAGCATCGCGTCCACACCGCCCAGTCGGCAGGTTCTGGACGCCTCTCTCGCGATGGTCGTGGCCATGACGCAGGCTGTGATGGCCGGCGCGGACGGCGCAAGTATCACGCTTCCGCGCGGCGGTCAGCTGCGCACCGTCGCGGCGAGCAACGACGTCGTGCTCGAGATGGATCACGACCAATACGACACCGGCCAAGGTCCGTGCCTGGATGCGGCGACCCAGGGAGAGCGCTTCCACATCGAGTCGCTCGCCACCGAAAACCGGTGGCCGGAGTTCGTGCCGCGGGCCCGGGCGCGCGGCATCGAGAGCATCCTGTCCACGCCGCTGATGTCCGGCGACCTGCCGTTGGGTGCGCTCAACGTCTACTCGCGCGGCGTCCGAGCGTTCGCCGTGCACGAAAAGGAATGGGCCGATGAGTTCGCTGCCCAGGCCTCGAGCCTCATGAGCAGTGCGTCGCCGACCGAGTCGTCGGACATCGCGCTCGCCGGGATCCAGGACGCGCTCGCCTCCCGGGAAGTGATCGCCCTGGCGCAGGGCATGGTGATGCAGCGCGACGGGGTGTCGCTGGCAGCCGCCGCCTCTGCGTTGACCCGGATGAGTCGTCATACGGGCCAGACGCTGCGCCAGATATCGACGAAACTCGTCGGCGCCACGCAATCGGTGCACGGCGCACAGGAGGCGACCTCGGATGTACGTCGATGAGCCCGGCGCTCTGGAGCAGGCTCGCCTGGACGCCGGCCTCACCCAGGGCGACCTGTGGCTGCGCTACTTCGCTCTGGGCGGCATGACGCCCACGCTGGAACTCGAGGCGATCCTGCACGACGCACTGCTTCCGGAGACGGGTGACCGCGACAAGATCGCGCACGCCCTCAACGAATGTTTCACCGAGCAAGGCCGCAATCACCCCGTGTCGTACTCCACCTGAACCGTTGATCTCCACCTGACCCTGGAGCACTGAATGTCGGCCCGCGAGTTCCGCAAAGTCTCGCGGTGGCTCGGTGCTGTCCCCGTCGGTGCGCACTGCACGGACGCCGAGTTGCTCGCCCTGGTCGAACGCCAGAAACCGCAAGCGCTCCAAGAGCTGTATCGGCGACACGCGCCGCTCCTGTTCGGGGTTGCCCGCCGGACGGTCGGTGTGAGCGGTGCCGAGCGCGCCATCTCCGCTCTCTTCCTGCAGATCTGGGCGACCCCTGAGTCGTTCACCCCTGACGCCGGTTCGCTGCGGCGGGTGTTGCTGACCCGGACGGTGTCCCTAGCGGCCGGCGCTCCGCCTCCTCCCGAGGAACGCGCCTGGGCGCTGCTGACCGTCGGCCGGTGCACCTTCGCTGAGGCCGCGCGGTTGCTCGGCGTACCCGAATCGGTGGTCCGCCAGCAGGCACTCGCCGCGTTTCGGGCGCGATCTGGCACGCCCGGCGACCACACCCAGGTAGCCGGCTAGCGCGAGCTACCCCATCGAGTGGATCTTGTCCACTTCGATCGTGAGGATGACGCGCACCTGGTCGCGGCCGCCGTACCACGGGTAGGGCTCGCCGCTGTAGCGCTGCGAGAGGATTTCGATGTGCTCGGCCCCGCCGTCGCTGGTCACGTTGACGACGCGACCGCGGACGCCGAAGTAGCGACTTGGGTTGTCGGCGTCGGAGATCGTGACGGCAACCCGCGGGTCGCGGTGGACGTTGCGCGTCTTCTGATGCGTCGCGACGGTGTTGATCACGACGTGCGTGCCGTCGGTGTCGACCCACGTCTGCGTGAGATGCGGTGAGCCGTCGGGCATCGACGTCGCGATGTAGCACGTGCTCGGCCTGCGCAGCAGAACGAGGAGCTCGTCGGGCAGGTCCATGTCGGCATCGTAGGTCGCGCTGGGCGGTGCCGCAGGTCGGATCGGCCGGCGCGCCGTCCGTGGAGCAGCTGGCCCAGGCGTTATGCGGGGGTCTGAAAGCGCATCCTGTTTGGGGTACGCCGACGCCGCAGGTCAAACTGTCGGGAAGCACCACAGCCCCCGACGCAAGGACGACGAGACCGCGATGGCGCAGTTCATCTACCAGATGAAGAAGGTCCGCAAGGCCCACGGCGAGAAGGTGATTCTCGACGACGTGACCTTGGCCTTTTACCCGGGCGCGAAGATCGGCGTCGTCGGTCCGAACGGCGCCGGGAAGTCGACGGTCCTCAAGATCATGGCCGGCCTCGAGACGACGTCCAACGGCGAGGCGATGATGACCCCCGGTTACAGCGTCGGCATGCTCGCGCAGGAGCCGCAGCTCAACGAGGCCAAGGACGTGATCGGCAACGTCGAGGAGGGCGCGTCCGAGACGCAGGTGAAGCTCAACCGCTTCAACGAGATCTACGAGACGTTGCTGCCCAACGCGAAGGACGACGCGGAGAGCGACAAGCTGATGGCCGAGGTGGGGGAGCTGCAGGAACTGCTCGATCACGCCAACGCGTGGGACCTCGAGAGCCAGCTCGAGATGGCGATGGATGCGCTGCGCCTACCGCCGCCGGACGCCGACGTGTCCGTGCTCTCCGGTGGTGAACGCCGACGCGTCGCGCTCTGCAAACTCCTTCTGCAGCAGCCTGATCTGCTCCTGCTCGACGAACCCACCAACCACCTCGACGCCGAGAGTGTCGACTGGCTGGAGAAGCACCTCGCGAAATACCCCGGCGCCGTACTCGCCGTCACCCACGACCGATACTTCCTCGACAACGTCGCCGAGTGGATCCTCGAACTCGACCGCGGCCGCGCCTACCCCTACGAGGGCAACTACTCGACGTACCTCGAGTTGAAGGCCGCGCGTCTCAAGGTCGAGGGCCAGAAGGACGCGAAGCGGCAGCGCCGGCTCAAGGAAGAGCTCGAGTGGGTGCGCATGAACGCCAAGGGCCGCCAGACCAAGTCCAAGTCGCGTATCGCGCGCTATGAGGAGATGGCGACCGAGGCGGAGAAGTCGGCCAAGCTCGACTTCGAGGAGATTCAGATCCCGATGGGTCCGCGCCTGGGCAACGTGGTCGTCGAGGCGAAGGACCTGTCCAAGGGCTTCGGCGACCGGCTGCTCATCGACAACCTGTCGTTCTCGCTGCCGCGCGGTGGCATCGTCGGCATCATCGGCCCGAACGGCGCCGGCAAGACGACGCTGTTCAAGATGCTCGTCGGCGATGAAGCTCCTGACAGCGGGGAGCTGAAGATCGGCGAGACGGTCAAACTGTCGTACGTCGACCAGTCGCGGTCCGGTCTCGACCCGGCAAAGACCGTGTGGCAGACCGTCTCCGACGGGCTCGACTACATCAAGGTCGGCAACACCGAGATGCCCAGCCGCGCGTACGTCGGCGCGTTCGGATTCAAGGGACCCGACCAGCAGAAGCCGTCGGGCGTGCTCTCCGGTGGCGAGCGCAACCGCCTCAACCTCGCTTTGACGTTGAAGCAGGGCGGCAACCTGCTGCTGCTCGACGAACCCACCAACGACCTCGACGTCGAAACGCTGTCGTCGCTCGAGAACGCGCTGCTGGAATTCCCCGGCTGCGCAGTCGTGATCTCCCACGACCGGTGGTTCCTCGACCGGGTCGCGACGCACATGCTCGCCTACGAGGGCGACTCGCAGTGGTTCTGGTTCGAGGGCAACTTCGAGTCGTACGAGAAGAACAAGATCGAGCGGCTCGGCCCCGAAGCGGCGCGGCCGCACCGGGCGACGTACCGCAAGCTCGTCCGCGATTGAGCGACAAGACGATCACTTTGACAAACATCGAGCTGGTGACAGGCTCGGAATCCAGCTAGCGGTTTGTCAAAGTGATCGTTGGGGGGCGGATGTTCGAGTCGACGCTGGTGCGGTGGCCGGGCGCGGCGAGCTGGGTGTTCGCCCGGGTCCCTGACGAGCACGCGCCCGATACTGCCGGCCCGTTCGGCCGCGTGCCAGTGACGGCGACCGTCGACGGCGTCACGTGGTCGACGAGCGTGTGGCGCGACCGGGCCGAAGGTTGGCTCCTGCCGGTGCCGGCCACGATCCGCCGGGGCAAGGACGACGGCGATCTGGTCACTGTCGAGGTCGAGGTCGACGGCTCCCGGCTGTGACCAACAGCCTGCTCAAGCCCCGAATCAGCAGCCTCATCGCGAGGATGCGTGACGACCCGGAAACAAATCACTACGGTCGGGGTGCGGGTACTGGCTGCTGAGATGCGCAACAGTGGTCAGGTTCGCTGGTCGCCCTGTTTCTACCCCCCCAGA
>JBDSAK010000235.1:0-2746 GCA_039922195.1 Mycobacteriales bacterium | reverse complement strand
GGCGCAGCTCGTCGGGCGTGCAGACCCCGCCGTACATCCGCGGGACGACCGAGAACGTGCCGTCCTTCTGGATGTTCGCGTGGACGCGGTCGTTGATGAAGCGCGCGTCGCGCTCCTCGTGGTGGCGATTGGCGTTGACCTCCGACACGAGGTAGGCGAGAGCCGGCTTGCAGACGCCGCACTGGCGGCCCGTCCCGCACGCCGCGGCGACATCGCTGACCGACTGAAAGCCGTCGTCGCGGATGCGGCCGGCGAGCTGCTCGCGTGTCTGCTTGCGACACGGGCACAGGTACGTCGGCTCGTCGGACAGGCCGCCGGTCGCGACGCCGACGATCTCGATCACCGCGCCCCGGCATGAGCCGCAGCCCGTCCCCGCGCGCGTGACCGCCATGACCTCGCGCGGCGTCGCGCAGCCGCCGGCCGTGACCGCGGCGATCAGTGCGCCCTTGCAGACGCCGTTGCAGTCGCAGATCTGCGCCGTGTCCGGGAGGTCGGCGGGCCCGGCGAGCGACGCGTCGGCGAGCGCCTGCAGCGGGTCGTCGATCGGCTCGCCCGCGCGCACGGCCGCGACGAGCGCTTCGCTGCCGCGCGTGTCGCCGAGCAGGATCGCGCCGACGACGCGCCCGTTGCGCGTCGCGAGCTTGCGGTAGATGCCGGCCGCGGCGTCGGTCACGACGGCCTGATGCTCGCCCTCGGACTCGCCGGCGCAGACGAGGTCGATGCCGGCGACCTTGAGCTTGGCGCTCGGGACGGAGCCGAGGTACGCGGCGTCGCCCTGCGTCAGCGTCGCGGCGGCGACGCGCGCCTGGTCGTGGATCGGCGCGACGAGCCCGTAGATGATCTTGCGGTGCTGCGCGCACTCGCCGACGGCCCAGACGCCTGGGACGCTGGTGCGCATCGCGTCGTCGACGACGATCCCGCGCTCGCATTCGACGCCCATCTGGCGCGCGAGCCTGGCCTCGGGGCGGATGCCGACGGACACGACCACGAGGTCGGCTTGCAACTCGTCGCCGCCTTCGAAGCGCAAGCCGGTCGCGTGCTCGGGCCCGATGATCCACTGCGTGTTGCGCTCGAACTGGATCTGCACGTCGAGGTTCGCGAGCGCGGGCGCGAGCAGCGCGGCGGCGCCGGCGTCGAGCTGGTGGGTGCGGTTCGCAAGGACTCTGACGCGGTCAAGGCCATCTCGACCATCGATGACGCTGACCTGCCGATGGGACAGGGGACTCTCGTACTCGGGCTCGCGCAGCAGTACGCAGGCGGTGCCGGACAGTATGGCCTTGCCGGTGACGCCAAGGCCATACTGCCGGAGCCCGCGGCCAAGCCGTGACCAGCGGGGCCAGTCGGTCAGCTGGGCCCGCTCTGGCTGCTTTCGCCAACGGCGCTCTTTTATCGGTGGTCGCCGCCGCCGTCCTGAAGGCGCATCCGCCGGGGGGCCTCGAGCGTTGGACACGCCGGAGCTCCGCGGGTCAGCCGGTAACCCTGTTCGAGGGACCCGGCTATGCCCTCGGCGCCGTGGCCGGGGCCTTGGCCGGCTGCGGTGGCGGCCCAGCCGCAGTCGCCGGCGCGGGTGCAGCGGCTTTCGGTGCCCTCGATGATCTCGCTGGCGACAACACCCACAAGGGTCTGCGCGGTCACCTGGCCGCCGCCCTTCGTGGTGAGGTGACGACCGGGGCCATCAAGATCGTTGGCCTGGTTGCCACCGGTGCGTTGAGCGCGCTGATGATCGACCGGTCCTCAGCCAGTCAGGGGACCAGAGGTCCCGGCGTGCTGGCCACGGTGACCGGCGGGGGCGTTATCGCAGGCTCGGCAAACGTGGCCAACCTGCTGGACCTACGTCCCGGCAGGACGCTCAAGGTCGTGCTCTTGCTGGCCGTGCCCTTGGTCGCCGGATCACCTGCCTCCACGGCGCAAGTCGCCGCCAGTGCTGCCGCGGGGGCCGCGGTCGGGTCTCTGCGGGGCGACCTTGCGGGCCGGAGCATGCTCGGTGACACGGGGGCCAACAGCGCGGGTGCCCTGCTGGGAACGGCGCTGGTGGCGCGTACCGGGCTGCGGGGGCGACTGCTCGCTCTGGCCATGGTGACCGCTCTGACGCTTGCCTCAGAAAGAGTCAGCTTCACCAGGGTGATCGAGTCCACTCCGGGCCTTCGCGAGCTCGATGCGCTCGGACGCCGGCGGTCGCCCCGGACATCTGGCGTCCCAGGTCAATGACCCGGCACGGCGAGGCAGGCACCGGCGGGAGCACCAAGGCCGGCTACGGCGGCCCGGTTCTCAGCCCAAGGACCGGGGTGTTCGCGGCGGCAGGGCTGATAGCCGTGATCACTATCGTCGCCAGGGTCTTCGGGTTCGGCCGCTGGCTCGTCTTCTCCCAGAACGTGGGGACCACCTGTGTGGGCAGTGCCTACCAGAGCGCGAACCAGCTGCCGAATGTTGTCTTCGAGGTGGCTGCGGGTGGAGCGCTGGCGGCTGTGGTTGTCCCGGTCATCGCTGGTCAGCTGGCTCGTCAGAGGCAGTCCGAGGCTGTCCAGACGGCGTCAGCCATGCTCACCTGGACGCTGACCCTGCTGGTGCCCCTGTCCCTTCTGATGGCCGTCACCGCCGGCCAGCTGTCGGGAATGCTGGTCGGAGAGGGCGGGTGTGCGGGCTCAGCCGCCCTGACGACGTCCCTGCTCGTGGTGTTCTCACCGCAGATTGCGCTGTACGGCACCGGCATCGTGCTGGCCGGAGTGCTCCAGGCCCATCGACGCTT
>JBDSAK010000234.1:0-11875 GCA_039922195.1 Mycobacteriales bacterium | reverse complement strand
TTCGACTTCTCCGACGACGGACTCACCGCGACCGGTCCCGGAACACTCACCGGCATCGACGTCGACATGCGCGAGATCTCCGAGGTGACGCCGACGATCGCGGCACTCGCGGCCGTGGCGTCGGGTCCCACGACCATCCGCGGCGTCGGCCACATCCGGCTGCACGAAACAGACCGGCTCGCCGCGCTGGCGGCCGAAATCAACCGCCTCGGCGGCGATGTGCGGGAAACCTCCGACGGGCTCGAGATCCGCCCGCGCCCGCTGACCGGCGGAGTGTGGCAGACGTACGACGATCACCGCCTCGCGATGAGCGGTGCGGTCCTCGGTCTGGTGGTTCCCGCACTCGAGATCGCTGACATCGGCTGCACGAGCAAGACCATGCCGGACTTCCCGGACCGGTGGCTGGCACTGGTGCAGCCGGATTGAGTCCGCGTGGTCTCGACGAGGACGACATCCGGATCCGCAGGGCCGGTCCGTCGCGCCGCCGTACCCGCGACCAGCCCAAGCACGCGGGCGCTGTGCCAGGACGAGTCATCGCCGTCGACCGGGGCCGGTTCACCTGCCGCGTCGACGATCGCGATGTCGTGGCCATGCGGGCGGGACCGATTCGCCGCACGTCGGTGGTCGTCGGTGATGACGTGGACGTCATCGGTGACGTCAGTGGCGCTACCGATGCGCTCGCCCGCATCGTCCGGGTGAGCGAACGCTCGTCGGTCCTGCGCCGCACCGCGGACGACACCGATCCGATCGAGCGCATCGTCGTCGCCAATGCGGAGCAACTCGTCATCGTCATGTCCGTGGCCGAACCAGATCCCGTGCCGCGCCTCATCGACCGGTGCCTTGTCGCTGCGTACGACGGTGGCCTGGACCCCTTGCTGTGCTTGACCAAACACGACCTCGGGGACGCGGCCGACATCGTCTCGGCATACGAACCCCTGGGACTGCGGGTTGTGCGTGTCTCACGCGCCGACGGCGATACCGGCTTTGCTGAACTCACGGATCTGCTGAGTTCGCGCAGCAGCGTTCTCTTCGGGCAGTCGGGCGTCGGAAAGTCGACGCTGGTCAACCGCTTGGTCCCGGGAGCGGACCGCGCGATCGGCGCCGTGACATCCATCGGCAAGGGCAGCCATACGTCGTCCTCCGTGGTCGCGCTGGCACTGCCCCAAGGCGGGTGGGTCATCGACACGCCTGGCGTCCGGTCTTTCGGCCTGGGCAACGTCACTCCGGACACCCTCTTGCAGGCGTTCCCCGACCTGCAACCGGCCAGTGCCGACTGCCTGCCCGGCTGCGATCACCGCACCGACGCCCGGTGTGGCCTGGATCGCGAAGTCCGCGCCGGACGGGCGAGCGCCGAACGGCTGGCGTCGTACCGGCGGTTGCTGGATTCACGCGACCGGATGGACTCGCCGTCAGCTCAATCGACGACCACGGTGCCACCGGAGCGCCAATAGATGCCGGCTTCGCGCGACAGCATTGCTTCGTCCACGAGGTAGCGGCGCAGGGCTGCGGTGTCGGGATGGAACGCGCGGAGCACCGCATTGACCTGGGCCTCGGTGTACCGCTCCCCCGGTTCGAAGACCCGCACGAGGTGGTCGAGCACGACCAGCCGCTTGCGGTGCACCGCGGGGATCGAGATGAGGCGGCCGTCTTTGATGAACGAGCGCAACACCGCCGCAGCGGTCGGGTCGCTCGCCCCGTGGTCCTCGTGCGCCCGTTAAGGCAATCCCGCCCGCGCGGCGTCGCGAAGCTCCGTCAACTCGACGACCCATTCGTCACCCGACCGCGCGATGACTCCGGTGTTCTCCAGCCGGCGGAGGCATTGCCAGGTGCGTTTCAGGTCGACTCCGCTGCGCTCGGAGATCTGCTCCGATGTCCGCGCGCCAAGCGCGATCGCCGCGAAGACCTCGAGCCGGTCGGCCCCTACGACGAGAGCGAGCAGCTCGGCCGCTCGGGCGGCCGGGTCGGAGATCACCTCGCCATCATCCACGGCCGGCCGCCCGGGCGTCCCGACCCGGCGTAGGTTGACCGCGTGAGCACTTCAGGCGAACGCGCCCTCGACCGGCGGCTGACGCTGGCCGTGGTGGCCAATCTCGCGGTCGTCGGTGCGCAGTTCGTCACCGGCCTGGCCGCGGACAGCCTGAGTCTGATCGCGGACGCCGCACACAACCTGACGGACGTCGGCGCGCTCTCGCTCGCGTTGTGGGCTGTACGGGCCGGCCGACGCGAGCCCACCGGGCGCAAATCGTTCGGCTGGCATCGCGGGAGCGTGCTCGCGGCCCAGGCCAATGCCGCTGCGATCCTGGTGCTCGCCGCACTGCTCGCCAACGAGGCCCTGCGCCGCTTCGACGATCCACCGCAGGTGCGCGGTGGCATCATCGTCGCGATGGCGGCGCTCGCCGCGATCGTCAACGCGTTGAGCGCACTGCTTCTTGCCCGTCATACCGGCGAACTGGGCACCCGCTCGGCCTTTGTGCACCTGATCGGCGATGCGGGAGCCAGCGTCGCGGTCGGCATCGCGGGCGCCGCGATTCTCATCACGGGCGGCAATCAGTGGCTCGATCCCGCGGCGACGTTGCTGATTGCCGCGCTGCTGCTCGTCGCCGCGTGGCGGCTCCTGCAGCAAACGGCCGAGGTGCTGCTCGAGTCGACGCCAGCAGGAATGGACAGCGCAGATGTGACGGCGACGATCATGGCGGTGCCCGGTGTCGAGTCTGCGCACGATCTTCATGTCTGGTCGTTGTCGAGTGAGGTGCACGCTCTGTCCGTCCACGTCGTCGTCGCCGGACATCCCTCCCTCGAGGAAGCCCAACGAGTCGGGACGGCGGTCAAGGCGGCGGTGAGTGCGCCGTACCGAATCGCGCACGCCACCGTAGAACTCGAGTGCGAGGGTTGCGTCGATGACGGGGGCTGGTGTGCCATCAGCCCGGCCGTGTTGTCGCGTGAGGCCGGCCGACTGGCCCGATAGGGTCGCCTGGCGATGGACCATGACCAAGACCTTGCGCTCGCTCTCCGGCTCGCCGACGCGGCAGACGCAATCTCGATGCGGTATTTCCTCGACGTCGATCTCGCCGTCGAGCACAAGCCCGATTCGACTCCCGTGACGATGGCTGACCGTGGCGTCGAGACAGCGATCCGCGAGATCCTTGCCGCCGAGCGCCCCGACGATGCGGTCGTCGGCGAGGAGTTCGGCAGCGTCGGCGAGGCGCGGCGACGCTGGATCGTCGACCCGGTGGACGGCACGAAGAACTACATCCGCGGCGTACCAGTGTGGGCGACGCTGATCGCGCTACAGGTAGACGGAATCGGAACGGTGGGCGCTGTCTCTGCGCCGGCGCTGGGCCGCCGATGGTGGGCCCACAGCGGCGGCGGTGCGTTCGCCGACGGCCGTCGCATCACCGTCTCGGACATCAGCGAGCTGGCGGATGCGAGCCTGAGCTATTCGAGTCTCAGCGGGTGGGAATCCAGCGGACACCTCGACGGCTTTCTCGAGCTGACGCGTGCGGTGTGGCGAACGCGCGGCTTCGGCGACTTCTGGTCGTACATGCTCGTCGCCGAAGGCGCGGTCGACATCGCTGCCGAGCCCGAGGTCTCGCTGTGGGATCTCGCCGCGCTCCAGGTCATCGTCGAGGAGGCCGGCGGTCGGTTCTCGGATCTGCACGGTATCCGCACCGCCGACGGCGGCTCCGCGCTGGCCACGAACGGCGCGCTCCACAACCGAACGCTGACACTACTCAGAGACCGCCGGAACGAATCCAGCCCGAGCGGGCCCTAGTCGGCTTGCGTCGCCTCGAAGACGAACAGCGCGTCGCCGATGCGTATCTCGTCGCCGTCGCCGAGCGCGTGTGGCATCGCGATGAGCTCGCCGTTGAGTTTCGTGCCATTGGTCGAATGCAGGTCGCTGAGCACGTAGCTGTTGACCGTGGCGACGATGCAGGCGTGGTGACGGCTCACCTTGGGGTTGTCGATGACGAGTCCGTTGTCGGACAGCCGGCCGATCTGCAAGCCGGAACCATCGACTGGGTAGCACGCGCCATCCTCGCCGCGCAGCTGCGCGGGTGCGATCTCGACCGGCTCGCGAATCGTCAGCAGCGGTTGCGGCTGGACGGCCTGCGGCGGCGTCCATGCGAGCGATGGATCCTGTGCCAGCACGGCTGATTCGAGCGTGCGAGCCGCCGGGCTCGGATCAAGGCCCAGCTCGTCCATGAGGGTCGCCCGCAGCACGCGGTACGCCGCCAGCGCGTCGGCCTGCCGATCACAGCGGAAAAGCGCGGTCATGTACGCCGTCCAGAGCGATTCGCGCAGCGGGTTCTCCGCTGTCAGCGTGGACAGTTCGCCGACGAGATCGCGGTGCTTGCCGGCCGCAAGTTCGACCTCGATGCGCGCCTCGACCGTGGCGAGGCGCTCTTCGTCGAGGGCGACGGCCAGCTCGCACGCGAACCGCAGATCACGCAGATCCTCGAATGCTCCGCCAGACCACTGATCGAGCGCGAGCCGGTAGGCATCGGCCGCGTCGTCGAGGCGGCCCGCACTGTGCGCCGTCCGCGCCTGCGCGCGCAGCTGCCGGAATCTGCCCAAGTCGCACGAGGATTCCTCGACCGTGAGGCGGTACCCCGGCGGAGCTGTGTCGATCAACGCCCTGGTGCCCACCGAGGCGGCCGCGAGCGCTGCACGCAGCCCGGAGACCGCGACCTGTATCGACGATGAGACGCTCGGCGGTGGCTCGTCTTCCCAGAGCGCGTCCGCAATCGAGGACACCGACACGACTCGGTTGCGGTTGGCCACGAGCAACGCAAGAAGGCTGCGGCGCTTGCTGCCGCCAAGGGCTACCTCGCGCCCGTCGAGGAGGACGCGCACCGGGCCGAGGACGCGGAAGTCGAGTCGATCGCTCATCCGCCCGCCAGCAGTACCGCGACAAGTAGCACGAGGACGACCCCGACTACCAGACCGACAAGCACGGGCGACTGGGCCACCGATCTGCGAGCCTTTGCGGGAACGAACACTGGTACGTCGACCCACTCGGCGCTCCGCCCTGACGCCGCCGGCCCACCGGCCTCGAGGGGAGCCGCGTCGTGGGCAGGCGCCTGGCCATCTGCTCGACGTACCGCAGCCGCGGTCGCGGCGGCCGTCTGCTCGGGAGCCACTGCGGGCCCGGCAGCCGCGTAGTGCCAGCCGCTCGCGGGAACCCGGCGCAGCGCCGCGAGCAGGTCGGCCGGACGCAGTCGCGACGCCGGGTCCCGGCACAGAGCGCGGGTAAAGGCGTCCGTTGCGATCGGATGCAAGGACGCCGGGAGGGTCGGCGCACCAGGCGATTCACCCGGCGCAACAGGCAGTGTGCCGGTGAGCGCACGGTGGGCGATCACGGCGAAACTGTACGAGTCCGAGGCCGGGTGCTCACGGTCGGGATCGAGGATTTGCTCCGGCGCCATGTAGGCGGGCGTGCCCGATACGACACCGCTTGACGTACGAAACGCAGCCGCAGACGCGGACAACCTCGAGAGGCCGAAGTCGGCGACCTTCGCCCGGCCGGCGGCGTCGAGCAGGATATTGGCGGGCTTGAGATCGCGATGAACGATGCCGCTCTGCGCACAGTGCTCGATTGCCGCCGCAACATCGCCGAGAACGGCGAACGTGGCCGGAATGGTCAGCGCACGAGTTTCGAGTGCGGCCTCGAGGGTCAGCCCGTCGACGAACTCGAGTACGAGTGCAAGGTCCTGGCCCATCGGCACGGCGGCGTACACCCGGACGACGTTGCGATGGTTGAGCCTGGCCAGCGCTCGGCCCTCACGCTGCAGTCGGGCGATGCCTCCCGCCGCGAGCGCGCCGCCGATGATCATCTTTATCGCGACGAGTCGATCGAGGTCTCGCTGCCGGGCGCAGACGACGTAGCCGTTGCCGCCGCGCCCGATCAGCCGGAGGCAGTCGAATCCGTCCGGCACGCGCACCGGCGCGTTGCTCTGCGCCGGCGTGACTGTCATATGCGCATGCTAGCGAGGCCCGTCGGAGGGAATCGGACAGTGGCCATCACGACCGAAATTCACCAGGTACGGTGCTCGGCAGGCGGAGGGAGCCACATGTCGCTCGTGGGCGCGTACGAGATGATCGGCCCGGTCGGATCAGGGAGCACCGCGACCGTCTGGAAAGCCCGCGACAATCAGCTCGACCGATTTGTCGCGCTGAAGCGACTGGACAACGCCACCTCGCACCTGCGCGAGCAGTGGCGTGCCGAGGCCCGCACGCTGGCCTCGTTGAGCGAGCCGCACATCGTCGAGGTCTACGGATTTGCCGAGGAAGCGGACACGGCCTACATCGTCGAGGAGTGGGTCGAGGGGGCCACACTCGCCGCGGTGCTCGCAGCCGCCGGCCAGCTCTCTGCCGCGCAGGCGCTCGGTGTCATCCGCGGCGCACTGCTCGGACTCGCGCACGCACACGAGCGAGGCGTCGTGCACCGTGACGTGTCGGCCGGCAACATCCTCGTTGACCAGACCGGGACGTCGCGGCTGATCGACTTTGGCCTGGCGGCGGCAACCGGAACAATCGGCAGCCACGGAACCTCGGCATATCGCAGCCCGGAGGCTGCCGGTGAACAGCCGGTCACCCCCGCAAGCGACGTCTACTCGGCGGCCGCCGTTCTTACTCATCTGCTCACTGGCACTGCCTCCGTTCCGCCCGCCACGGAGCTGATCGACGCGGAACTCCGATCAGTGGTTCGTCGGGCGCTCGCCGACGACCCGGGTGATCGCTATCCGGACGCCGGCTCTTTCCTCGGAGCCCTGGAAGAGGCCGCCGAACGCCGGTACGGCGCCGCCTGGTGGACCGAAGCCGGCATGGCCGCGCTCGTCGGCGGGGCCGGCGTCGCGGTGGTCGGGGCTGCGGGCGACGGCAAGCGCACGTCGCGTGATGCAACTCTCGCCGCCAGCGTCATGGTGCCGGAGCCCACCCGCGCAACGGTCGCAGGGGGAATGTCGAAGCGGTCGAAACTCATCGCAGCAGCCGCAGCAGCCGCCGTCATCATCGCCGGCATCGGCGCTGCAGCCGCCAACAGGGGAAAGACATCCGACGACCCCACCCCGGCCGCTTCGAGCGCGAGCGTCATCGGCTCGGGCGCGCCGGCACCAACACCCGCGCCGACTCCTTCGCCGACCGTTTCGGCAACGCTGTCGACGACCCCGACACCGTCTTCGTCGTCGCTCGCGCCCGTGCTCAGCCCGACGTCGTCCGCCCCGCCCTCGCCGAAGCCACCGGCGGTCAGTCCGGCGCAGGCGATCGCGGGCAAGTTCACGAACAACGGCACTTGGACCAAGCTGAATGTCACACTGATCGACGAAAAGACCGGCGCAGATACCAAGCCTGGCGATCCGTTCGGTCCCTTCGAGTGGACCATCACGGCGAAATGCGTCGCCAATACCTGCACGGCCACCATCGTGTCCGCCTCCGGAATTCGCTACCCCCTGAAACTTGTCACCGGCCATTGGCGGGGCCGGTCGACCACCACGAACCAGTGCTATGACAGCAACAACAAGCCGATCCCCAACAAAGTGGGCACCGTGCTGATCGATGTCGACATCCCCGATCCGTCGGCGACATTGACCAAGGCGCCGTCGAAGCTGACGGGGACGACGGTGCGGACGTACGACACGGCCTGCGGCGGCAGCGGCGGGACGGCGACAGTCGCCATAGTTCTGACCCGGCACGCCTGATGGCAGCAGAAGGCGGGCGTCTAGCCCGTTCCCAGCGCGTGCCTACGCGCCGGAATAGCCAACGGCGGAAACCAGCAGCGCTGTGATCTCCTCGGCGGGCGCCGGCCGCTGCATGAGATATCCCTGTGCCAGATCGCAGCTCAAGCCTTGCAACAGCTTGTATTGTGCGGTTGTCTCGACGCCCTCTGCGACGACAATCAGGTCCAAGGATCGCCCCAGGGCGATGATCGACGTCGTCACCGCAGTGTCCGTGCGCTCGCGGCCGAGTCCTCCGACGAACGACCTGTCGATCTTGATCACGTCGAACGCAAAGCGCCGCAGGTACTCGTACGACGCAAAGCCGGTGCCGAAGTCGTCGATCGCGAGTCGCAGCCCGAGGTCGCGCAGCGAGCTGAGGTCGCCCTGGACCGAATCCTCCCGTCCGAGCAACTGTCGCTCGGTGATCTCCAGGCCAAGTTTGCCGGCCGGCAGGCCGTTGCTTGCGAGGACGTCCTCGACTACTCCGATCAGGTGTCGGCGGCCCAGCTGCTGACCGGCAATGTTGACCCACATGTCCGGAGATCGCTCGCCGAATGCACGGTGCCAGCGACCTGCCTGCTCGACCGCAGCTGCGAGGATCCAGGCGCCGATCGCGATCATCATCCGGCGCCCTTCCGCCACATCGAGAAACTCTCTCGGGGCCAGCATTCCCCGCGTCGGATGCTCCCAGCGCAACAGCGCTTCGACACCGGTGATCACCCCGGTCCGCATGTCGTACGCCGGCTGGTAGTGCAGTCGCAGTTCCTCGCGCTCCAGGGCATGAGCGAGCTCGCCACCGACGGTGACGTGTCTCGTTGCGCGGACGGTCATCTGCTCGTCGTAGATCTCGAACCGGTCCTTGCCATTCGCCTTCGCTTCGTACATTGCGGTGTCGGCTCCGCGCAGCAACCCGGCTGGATCCGCCGGGGCGGCAGCAATGTTGACGCCGACGCTCACCGACAGATGTAGTTCCGTCGGTCCGACGGCCATCGGTAGGGAAAGGGCCGAGCAGATTCGCTCGACAACTTCCTGGATCGCGGCCTGGTCCTGCAGTCCCTCGCAGACGACCACGAACTCGTCCCCACCTAGTCGAGCCGCGAAGTCATCCCCGCGGACGTGTTGACGCAATCGCGCAGCTACTTCCACCAGGACGTCATCGCCGGCGAGGTGGCCGAGGCTGTCGTTGATTTCTTTGAAGTCGTCGATGTCCAGGAACAGGACGGCGAGCTGAGTTCCCGCGCGAGCCCGCCTGCAAGCGGCGCTGAGGTGATCGGCCAGCAGCGTCCGGTTGGGTAGACCGGTCAGCTCGTCATGCATTGCCTGGTGCGCCAGCAGCGATTCCGCTTCCTTGCGCGCCGTGATGTCCCTGATCTGCAGGACGAGGTAGTCGGGATGCTCACCCGCTTCTTGCTCCAAGGTGCCGCTGATGAGGCCCCAGACGACACGTCCGTCGCCATGAGCGAACGAATGCTCGGCTTGGTAGGACGTGACCTCACCCGTGATGAGTGCGGCGATGCCGGCGCGCATACTCACCTGGTCACTCTCGCTGGCCGCCAGGCTTTCCAGTCGATGATCGAGCAGCTCGCGTTCGCTGCGGCCGAGGAACGCCGAAAGCGCGTTGTTGACCTTGTGGAGCGAACCATCGGCGGTGAGAAAGGCCATGCCCGTGATGGCGTTGTCGAACGCGAGTCGAAAACGTTCTTCCCGTCTTCGGAGGGAGTTCTCAGCACGACGACGCTCGGTGGTGTCCTCTACCTGGCATACGGCGTACGCCGGGCGCGCATGCTCTTCCCGGATTGCGTGCAGGCTCGCATTGACCCACAGGTCTCGGCCACTCGCATGAGTCCACAGTGCGTGCGCCTTGTAGGCGCTCACTGCGCCCCGCGCAAGACTGCTGAATTGCGCGGCCTGCTCGCGCCGGTCTCCCGGGCGGAAGAGATCGATGAGGCTGCGCTGGAGCAGTTCGTCGTCCGAGTGGCCGGTTATCACCCGCAGGGCGGGGTTCACCCGCAGCAGACGTCCAGCCCTTTCGGGCTCGAGCGACACGAGCATCATGCCGACCGCCGAATTGTCGAACGTGACGCGGAACCGCTGTTCGCTGTCGCGCAGCGCCGTCACGATTCGCAGGCGCGCGGCGAGATTCGCCACCCGCCGGGTCGATTCGACCACGACATCCGCGGCGGCGACTGTGGTGGCACTGGCCTCGACCGATTCGCGGGAGGCTCTCGCCGCCTCTGCCGCCTCACGTTCGACAATCATGGCTGCCCGCCACGCAGCAGATGCGGCCGCTTCGGCCGCCTCGTTGACCGCGACAGCGACAGCGCCGGCCGCGGCGGCGGTCGTGCTTTCCGATGCGATGACCTCGGCAGCGACGATGGCCGCGACCACCGCCGCAGCTCGCCCAGCGGCGTCGTCATCCCCGTCCGGTGCATGTTCGGCGGCGACTGCCTCGAGCGCGAGCACGGCAGCCGCGGCTGCCTGGATGGCCCGCGCGATCGCTTCCTCCTCGACCGCCTCCGCGGCACTCGCCGCGGCTTCGGCGGCGCTGACTGCGGCCGCCGCGACGGCTGCCGCGGTCGCGACCTTCGCCCGCTGGGCGACCAGGGCGGCGGTAGCCAAGGCGCCCTCGGCCGCTGCCTGCGACGCGACGGCTGCGTCGGCGACGACGGCGGCGTCCGCTGAGGCGTGCTTCGCGGCGAACTCTGCCTCGAGCGGGACACCACCCTGAGCATCACGATCGCCCCGGCGCGGCGAACCCGGCCCGGGGAGATCCTCTTCGGTCCCGCGTTCCGGCTCGGACATCGCGTACCACCGACTCCCGTAGAGGAATTCACTGTGCCACACCAGTCGCCCGCCGGTAATACATCTATTACCTAGGGCTAGGGCGTTCGCCCTGGAGCCGTTCGGGCAGAATCGCGTCATGAACCTGCGCCCCACGAACCTGCACGAGGCGCTGGCCTCGTTTGACGAGATCTACAGCCCGCGCATCGTTGCCCGGATCAACGACTACGACGTCCGCATCGCCCACGCCAAAGGCGAGCACGTGTGGCACGTCCACGAGAACACCGATGAGTTCTTCCTGGTGATCGACGGCGAGTTCACGGTTTCGATTCGCGGCGCGGACGGCGTCGAGTCCAGCGTCGAGATGCGGCAAGGTGACACGTTCGTCGTACCGAAGGGTGTGGAACACAGGCCGTCATCGACGGGCGCGGCGGTCCTGATGTTCGAACCGTCGGGAACGCTGTCGACCGGCAACCACCGCGGGGAGCTTCCAACCAACGTCGACAGCACGACCGGACACTCACTGCACTGACCGTCATATTGGTCCCGGGTGTCACTCGAGGCGCAATCGCCCGGCTGCTCTGGCTCTATTCGCCGCTGGTCCCGGGCGCCGTGACCTGTTCAAGCACTGCGGCGGTTGATGGCTGGTGGAGGTGCCTGGCCCAGTCCAGTGGGGTCGCGTCGAAGCGTCGATCGCGGGCGTTGGGATCTGCACCGAGATCCAACAGCCGGCGGGTCAGCTCGACGTTGCCGTTTGCCGCGCTCTGGTGCAGTGCGGTCTCCCAAGCATCTTCGACCGGGGCATCGCCGCGCCCGTAAGCGTTCACGTCGAACCCGACGTCGGCCAGCAACAGGACTGTTTCGACGGGCGCCTGGCTCGCAGCCCAAACAATGAGTCCCGTGCGGGTGCGTCGCGCTTCGGCCACGGCCCTCTCTGTCAGCCTGAGGTGAGGCACCCGCCCCCAATATTCAATGACCCGAGGGCGGGGATGGAGACTCTTGGTATGGCTGCTGTATTCGTGCTTGACGAGCCGGTTGAGGTCCATCCTGGACCGGTGTCCGATCGACCGCAGCGGCGACCGGACCCGCAGGTGCCCGAACGGGCCCGGCGGCGGACGTTCACCGCGAAGTACAAGCTCGACGTGCTGGCCGCGTACGACGCGGCGGCGGCGGGCGAGAAGGGCGCGATCCTGCGCCGGGAAGGTCTGTACTCCTCGCACTTGGCGGAGTGGCGGCGGGCCCGTGAGGCCGGGGCTTTGGCGGCGCTGGCGTCGGCGCGCGGGCCAGCCCGTCCTGACCCGCGGGACGCGCAGCTCGCCCGGCTGCATAAGGAGAAAGCCCGGTTGGAGCAGGAGCTGGCCAAGGCCCGCTTCGTGGTG
>JBDSAK010000233.1:0-10133 GCA_039922195.1 Mycobacteriales bacterium | reverse complement strand
GCGGACGGTGGGCGCAGACTGTTCGCGGCGCTTGGGCGCGCCACCGTCGAAGCCGGCGGCGATGACCGTGACGCGGACCTCGTCACCGAGCGCGTCGTCGATGACCGCACCGAAGATGATGTTGGACTCGGGGTGGACCGCACGCGAGATCAGATCCGCCGCCTCGTTGATCTCGAACAGGCCGAGATCGCTGCCTCCGGAGATCGACAGCAGAACGCCGTGCGCACCCTCGATGCTCGCCTCGAGCAGCGGCGACGAAATCGCGGCCTCGGCAGCGGCGACCGCCCGGTCGTCGCCGCGCGCCCGGCCGATTCCCATGATGGCCGAGCCGGCGCCGGTCATGATCGCCTTCACGTCGGCGAAGTCGAGGTTGATCAGGCCCGGCGTCGTGATGAGGTCGGTGATGCCCTGCACGCCGGAGAGCAGTACCTGGTCGGCCGACTTGAATGCGTCGAGCACGCTGACCTGCTTGTCGGAGATCTGCAGCAGCCGGTCGTTGGGAATCACGATCAGGGTGTCGACCTCTTCGCGCAGCGCGGCGATGCCCTCTTCGGCCTGCATGGCGCGGCGCCGGCCCTCGAAGCCGAATGGCCGGGTGACGACGCCGATGGTCAACGCTCCGAGAGCTTTGGCGACGCCCGCGACGATCGGCGCGCCGCCGGTGCCGGTGCCGCCGCCTTCGCCCGCGGTCACGAAGACCATGTCGGCGCCCTTGAGCACTTCCTCGATCTCGTCGCGGTGGTCTTCGGCGGCCTGCCGCCCCGTGCCGGGGTCGGCGCCGGCCCCGAGGCCCCGGGTCAGGTCGCGGCCGATGTCGAGCTTCACGTCGGCGTCGCTCATGAGCAGCGCCTGCGCGTCGGTGTTGACCGCGATGAACTCGACGCCCTTGAGACCCACCTCGATCATCCGGTTGACGGCGTTGACGCCGCCACCGCCTATTCCGACGACCTTGATAACAGCTAGGTAGTTCTGCGGTGCAGCCACGAGCGTGAGCCTCTCTGACGCGCTGTTGTCACGACGGTGCTGCGGGGAAGGCAGCGCCGTGAGTGACCCTGGGGAAGGCAACGGGTCGACATAGAGACACTCTGAACGTCAACTAGACCGTTAGAGTTATGTCAACCTGTAGTTGTGGTCGGCACCATATTCGTCCCTTTCGCGGCAGGTCAAGCGAGTGTCGCCAATTCGCGGCAACTCAGCGAACCGCCGGTCAACGAAAGGCCGGTCAACGAAAGGCCGGCGTATCCGGCGCCCGCACGTCGTAGAGCTGGTGCGGCGTGGCCAGCAGCGCCGTGAGCACGGCGGCCTTGCGCTCCGGCAACTCGGCGCTCCCCCAGTGGACGAGCGCTCCCCCGGCCAGCTGCAACGAGACGTCTTCGGTCGACGACACCGTGACCAGCTCGACCCGCGCCCGCACCGCCGGAGGCAGCGCGACGGCGACGGCCAGCGCGGTCGAGATGAGCGGACCGCGCGCTGGTGCGGTGTCCGGGAGATCGGGGGCGGTGAGCCGGACCGCCAACAGGCCGGCCGGCGCAGTCGCGAGCCGTTCGATCTCCGCCGCTCCACTGTCGACCACGACGTGATCGCCGGCCGCCGTGGCGACCACCGCCACCGGCACGCGCTCGCTGACGGTGATGCGCACCGTCCGCGGCCACGCTCGAGTCACCATCGCGGACCGGACCCGAGGCAACGCGGCAACTCGGCGGCCTACCGCGTCGGTATCGAGCAGCCACATCGCGGCGCCGTCGGGAACAGCGGCAGCGGCGACCACATCAGCCGCCGGTTGTCGCTTGGCGCCGGTGACTTCGACCGTCTCGACCCGGAGCAGCGACGACCGCGCAACGAGGGCGACGCCGCCGGCGATCAAGCAAAATGCCCCGACAAGAGCAAGCACCAACCGCTGACGGCGGCGGCGCTCGGCCCGGGCGCGCTGGGCAAATCGCTGCGCCGTCTCGCGGCCGGCCACGAGGGTGCGCGGGCTGTCAGTCCTCGCCATCCGTCGCCTCCCCGCTGAAATCGCCGATGATCCGTACCTCAGGGTGCAGCAGCGGCCCGCCGCCCGCGTGCACCGCGCGCCGCATGTCGGAAATCAGTCGGTAGACGTCCGCCGCCGGACACGGCGGCTGTACGACGATGAAGTTGGCGTGCAACTCGCTCACCTGCGCACTGCCGTGGCGATGCCCTTTCAAGCCGGCGGCTTCGACCAGCCGGCCCGCGGAGTCTCCCTCGGGGTTGGTGAACACCGATCCGCAGTTGCGCTGCCGCAGCGGCTGCGCGGACCGCCGCCACGCCCGCAACTCGTCGAGCCGCTCCCGGATGGAGTCAGGGTCGTCCTCGGTCAGCTCCCATTCGGCATCGACGACAACGGCGCGGGGCGGTAGCACGGACCTGCGGTAGGAGAATTGCAACTCGGCCGCCGCCAGCGTCGCCACGCCGCCCGGGACACCCGGCACAGCAACGCGAACGCGCTGCAGTCGCTGCGCCACCTCACCGCCATGCGCGCCGGCGTTCATCCGCACCGAACCGCCGACGGTAGCCGGGATACCGGCCGCGAACTCCAGGCCGGAAAGTCCTTGCGTAGCAGCCCAGGCGGCCAGCGCCGGCATGGACGCAGCGGCGCCGGCGCGCACCCGACGTCCGTCGCGCGAGAAGCTCTTGTACGCCGCACCGAGCTTGATGGCGAGGGCCGGCCAGCCCGCATCAGCGACCAGCATGTTGGAACCGCGGCCGACAACCAGCAGCGGTACGTCGGTCTCGACGACATCTGCGAGCGCCTCCATGAGCACCACGAGTTGCCGGTCGTCGGCGATCTCGGCGAACACGCGCGCGCCGCCGCCGACCCCGAGCGTCGTCCAGGCCGCGAGCGGCTGCTCGTTGACGATGCGCAGCCCCCCGGTGCGCAGCCGAGCGGCCACCCCGTCGAGAGCAGCCAGGTCGACGGGCGGGCACCACCACGGCGGGTCGTACGTCGTCACGCCTGCGCCCGCTCCTCCAGCGCGGCGAGCACCTCCGGGGCGAGCTGCGTCACGTCACCCGCGCCCAGGGTCAAGATGACGTCGCCGGCGCGAGCGCGCTTCGCGAGTTCCGCCGGTACCGCGCGCCAGGACGGCTCGAAGGCGACCTGACCGACCGGCAGCGGCACGGCGACGGCGACACTTGCGCCGGTGGCGCCCGGGATCGGATCCTCTCCGGCGGCGTAGACCTCCATGACGACGACCTCGTCGGCTGCGCCGAGCGCCGCGCCGAGATCGTCGGCAAAGGCCGCGGTCCGCGAGTATCGGTGCGGCTGGAAGGCGACGACGAGACGGCCGGTGCCGGCGACTTCGCGGGCGGCCGCCAGCGTGGCGGTGACTTCGGTGGGGTGATGGGCGTAGTCGTCGTACACCCGCACGCCGCCGGACTCCCCTCGGAAGTCGAACCGCCGGCGTACGCCGACGTAGCGCCCGAGCCCCGTACGCAGCTCGCTCTCCGGGAGGCCCAGCTCGATGCCGGTTGCCAGTGCCGCGGCGGCGTTGAGAACGTTGTGCCGCCCCGGGACGGCGAGTTGTACCGGGCCGAGGCGGCGGCCGCGGTCGACCACTTCGAACGTGCTGCCCATGCCATCAAGGACGATGGCCTCGACGCGCAGGTCGGCGTCGCCGCTTTCGCCGTAGGTGCGCACGCGCACCGAGGACAGCGGTGCAAGTCGTGCCGCACCCGGGTCGTCAGCACACAGCACGACGAAGCCATCGGTGTGTATGCGTTCGAGGAAGTGCACGAACGCCTTGTCGACCGACGCTGCGTCGCCATAGTGGTCGAGATGGTCTGCCTCGACGTTGGTGATGATCGCGCCGTACGGCGACAGCAGCAGGAATGACCCGTCGCTCTCGTCGGCCTCGGCGATGAAGAACTCGCCGGCGCCGTGATGCGCATTGGAACCCGCCTCGTTGAGGTCACCCCCGATGGCGAACGACGGATCGGCCCCGCAGTACTGCAGGGCGATCGTCAGCATCGACGTCGTCGTGGTTTTGCCGTGCGTGCCGGCAATCGCCACGCCGCGGCGGTCGGCCATCACGGCAGCGAGCGCCGCAGCCCTTGGTACGACCGGGATCCCGCGACGTTGTGCCTCGACCACCTCGGCGTTGTCCGCGCGGATCGCACTCGACACGACGACAGTTTCGGCGTCGCCGACATGGGCGGCGGCATGACCGACATGCACCTCGCCACCAAGCGCGCGCAGCGCGCCGAGCCCACGCGATTCCTTCGCGTCACTGCCCGAAACGGCGACTCCGCGGGAGAGCAGAATGCGCGCGATGCCACTCA
The DNA here is from genome assembly GCA_039922195.1 of Mycobacteriales bacterium. Lineage (GTDB taxonomy): Bacteria > Actinomycetota > Actinomycetes > BP-191 > BP-191 > JBDTYE01. The sequence goes on along the minus strand of JBDSAK010000233.1, from coordinate 5,834 downwards.
TCCCGGCGCCGCCGATGCCGACGAAGTGCACTTTGCCCGCGAACTGTCCGGTCCCGGAGGATTGGGCGGTCATCGACGGGCTCCGACCGCTTCGAGGACGAGTCTCATCAGTGCGGAAGCCGCGTCCGGTCGCCCGAAACGGCGGGCCGCACCGGACATTTCGGTGAGGCGCACCTCGTCGCACAGCAGCGGTACGACGGCCGACTCGATCCAGTGCGCATCCAGTTCGGCGTCCGTCGTCAGCAATCCGCCGCCGGCTTCGACGACGTTCGCCGCGTTGAGTCGCTGCTCACCGTTTCCGACCGGCAGCGGGACGAAGACCGCCGGCAAGCCGACTGCTGTGAGTTCGGCACAGGTCAGTGCGCCGGCCCGGCAGAGCGCGAGGTCGGCGGCGGCGTACGCCAGGTCCATCCGCTCGAGGTAGGGAACGACGACGTAGTGCTCGATGTCACCGACGGCGGTGCGTACCGCATCGAAGTTCGCCAGGCCGGTTGCGTGCAGAACCTGCGCGCCGGCAGCGACCACGGCTGTCGCCGAGGCGGCCAGGGCTTCGTTGATGCGCCGAGCGCCCTGCGACCCGCCGAACACCAGCAGCGTCGGGCGATCGGCCTGCAGCCCGAAACTCTCTCGCGCTTGCGCGCGCACCGCGGCGCGATCGAGATCTGCGATCACCCGCCGGATCGGTACGCCGGTGACCACTGCTCCCCGCAGAGCGCTCGCGTCGTAGGTGACGGCAACCCGGGCGGCGAAGCGGGCGCCGATGCGATTGGCCAGCCCCGGCTTCGCATTGGCCTCGTGCACCACGACGGGAATGCGCCGGCGGCGCGCGGCCAGGTAAGCCGGCAACGAGACATAGCCGCCGAAGCCGACGACGACGTCGGCCTGCCGCGTCTGGAGATGCCGACCCGTCCGGCGTACGGCCTCCAGCAACCGCCCAGGCACCCGAAGCAGATCGAGTGACAGCGTGCGCGGTAGGGGAACCGCCGGGATCAGGTCGAGCTGATACCCGCGCGCGGGAACGAGCCGCACCTCGAGACCCCGTGAGGTGCCGAGTGCGGTCACCACGATCGAGTGGTCGTGCGCGCGGAGAGCATCGGCGAGCGCGAGCGCTGGCTCGACGTGGCCCGCGGTGCCGCCGCCGGCGAGGACGACGTTCACTGCGATCCGCGACGCCGTCGCCTGCGGCGCCGGCCGGAGGTGCCGGGCGAACCCGCAGGTGCGGGGCCGAATCCGTAATAGCGCGCCGCCCAGCGCGCCGTGCGCGCGACCGGGCCGATGCCGCGCGCCGCCAAGGCTTCGGCGGCGCCCGGTTCACGGCGGGCGAAGGAGGCGAGCATGCCGAGCGCGACGAGTGTGGTCACCAACGCCGACCCGCCGGAGCTGATGAGCGGCAGCGGTATTCCGGTGATCGGGACGAGGCCGACGACAGCGCCCATGTTGATGACCGCCTGACCGAGCAGCCACACGGTGACCGCGGCCGACGCGTACCTACTGAACGGATCCGTCGACCGCTGCGCGGTCCGGATGCCCACATAGGCCAGGAGACCGAACAGCGCCACCACGATCAGCGTGCCCAGCAGTCCAAGCTCCTCGCCGATGATCGCGAAGATGAAGTCGGTCTCGCTGTTGGGCAGGATGCCCCACTTCTGCCGGCTGTTGCCCAGACCCAGACCGAACCAGCCGCCCTGTGCGATGCCGATCCTCCCCTGGATCGCCTGCAGTCCAGCACCGAGGGGGTCCGCGTCCGGATTGAGGTAGGTACGCACCCGCGCCAACCGGTAGGGCTCGCTGACCGCCAGGAGGACGCACAACGCGGCGATCGCCGCGAAGAACGCGACGAACTGCCTCGTGGGCAACCCGACGACCCACAGCAGTGCGACGACGATGCACAGGATCGTCAGGGTCGTACCCATGTCGCGCTGGAGCATCACCAGGGCGACAAGCACGGTGGCGACGGGAAGCAGCGGCATCACCACGTGCTTCCAGTCCGTCAGCAACTTGGTCTTGCGGGCATAGAGATCGGCACCCCAGAGCACCAGCGCGATCTTGGCGAGCTCGCTGGGCTGCATCGTGATCGGGCCGATCTGGAGCCAGCGCACTGCGCCGTTTTCGCCGATGCCGATGACGAGGACGAGCACGTTGAGCGCGATGGCTGCGAGTAGCAGGGGGTAAGCCAGGAGCCGGAAGAAGCGCACCGGTAGTCGCGATGCCGCCCACATGGCCGGCAGCCCGAGTGCGACCCACATCAGTTGCTTGCGAAGCAACCCGGTCGACGACTGGTTGGCGGCGAACTCCTCGACCGCGGATGCGGAGAACACCATCACCAGGCCGAGCCCGACGAGCAGCATGGTGACGCCGACGATGATGTAGTACGACGCCATCGGCCGAGCAAGGAGCGCGAGCTGCCCAGGCGACGACGTGGAGCGGGCCGGCTGGGCCGTTCGGTAGGGAGCAGCGACCGGGGCACCGCGGGTATGCGGCGCGGTGGTCACGACTGCGGCTCCGTCCGTCGCTCGAGTTCGCGCACGGCCACAACGAACTGGTCGCCGCGGTCGCGATAATCGCGAAACATGTCCATCGACGCTGCGGCAGGGGCCAGGAGGACCGTGTCGCCCGGGCGAGCGATACCGGCAGCAGCCTCGACCGCAGTCTGCATCCCCGCGGCATCGATCACGGGGACATCCGGTGCGTGGCGCGACAATGCCGCCCTGATCTCGGCGGCGCAGGCACCGATGAGCACGACGGCGGCAAGTCGGTCGCGCGCGACTGCGACGAGGTCATCGAAATCGAGGCCCTTGTTGAGGCCGCCGGCAATCCACACGACGCGCGGGTATGCCGCCAGCGCCTGGGCAGCCGCGTGCGGATTCGTCGCCTTCGAATCGTTCACGAAACGAACACCACCGACGCGGGCCACCTCGGAGAGGCGGTGGGCACCAGCCGTGAACTCCCGCAACGCGGCCCCGGCCAGGTCGGCGCTGACGCCGGCGGTCGCCGCCAGCGCTGCCGCAGCGAGCGCATTCGCGAGGTTGTGCTCGCCCACCACCGAAAGCTCGGCGACAGCACAGATGGCCTGGCGGCCGGGCGCGAGCAGCGACCCGTGCGACACGCCGTACTCGTCACCTGCAGGCTCACCCAGGGTGAACCCGACACGATCTGGCGACGCGGCCGCGAGCTCGGTGACCACCGGATCATCGACGTTGAAGACCGCGCGCGTGCCGTCGGCGTACACAGTGCTCTTGTCGTGCGTGTACGACGCGAAGCCTCCGTGCCAGTCGAGATGATCGTGCGCGACGTTGAGAACCGCAGCGGCGCGCGGGCGCACTGTGTGCGGCCAATGGAGCTGAAAGCTCGACAGCTCCACGGCGAGCCATTGCGGTGGATCGCCGGCGGTGACGACGTCGATGAGCGGCGCCCCGATGTTGCCTGCGGCAGCGGCCGAGCGGCCGGCGCGCAGCAGTATCGACAGCAGCATCTCGGTCGTCGTCGTCTTGCCATTGGTGCCGGTGATCGCCAGCCACTGGGTGCCGGGCGGCGTGGCGCGCCACGCGAGTTCGACCTCCGACCAGATCGGCACGCGCGCGTCAGCCAGCTCGATGAGCAGCGGATGATGCGGCGGCCAGCCTGGCGAGGTGACGACCAGGTCGGGGCGGCCGACATCGGGAGCGGGCGCATCGACGGGCGATTCCACGACGTCGACCGTGGCGCCGCGGCCGGTCAGGAATCGCGCGGCCGCAGCGCCACTGATCCCGCCGCCGCAGACCACAACGCGCAACTGCGGCCACGGGATCTCGCGAGCGGAGCTGCGCAGCCAGTCCGCAGCCGGCGGCCCGGACGTCATGACCGCGGCACGCCCGAGAGCCAGTCGGCGTAGAACAGCCCGAGACCGAACGCCACCGCGAGTCCCGCGACGATCCAGAAGCGGACGATGACGGTGATCTCCGGCCAACCGCCAAGCTCGAAGTGGTGATGCATCGGCGCCATGTTGAACACGCGGCGCTTGAACCCGCGGAAGGCAACGACCTGGATGATGACCGACAGCGTCTCGACGACGAACAGACCGCCGATGACGAGCAGCAGCAACTCCGTGTGCGTCACGATCGCGATGGCGGCCAGCGAGCCCCCGATGGCCAGCGAGCCGGTGTCGCCCATGAAGATCTTGGCCGGCGCGGCGTTCCACCAGAGGAAGCCGAAGCACGCACCCATCGCGGCCGCACAGAAGATGGCGACGTCGAACGGGTCGCGGACGACGTAGCAGTTGCCGATGACAGCGGTGACGCGCGCGCAGCGGTTGCCGTTCTGCCAGAACGCGATCACGGTGTACGCCGCGAACACCATCGCCGCCGTACCCGACGCCAGGCCGTCGAGACCGTCAGTGAGATTTACCCCATTGGATGTCGCGGAGATCATCACGTAGGCCCAGGCGACGAAACCGGCGGCGCTCAGCGCGATGGTCGTATCACGGACGAACGAGAGGTTGACCGACCCGGGGGTGATGCCGAGGTTGGTGCCCTGGAACTGCAGCGCGAGAATTCCGAAGCCGACCGCGATGACGAACTGCCCGACCAGTTTCGCCGTCTTGTTGAGACCAAGACTGCGCTGCATGCGGATCTTGATGAAGTCGTCGAGGAAACCGACGATGCCAAGGCCGATGAGCACGAACAACACGAGCAGACCGGACGGCGTGAACACGGCATCGTTGCCCGGGTACGGGATGTGTCCGACGAGGTAGCCGGCGACGGTCGCCGCGATGATGACCGCGCCGCCCATCGTCGGCGTGCCGCGCTTGGTGAGATGCGAATCCGGCCCGTCGTCACGGATCAGCTGCCCGTAGCCGCGATTGCGGAAGAAGCGGATTGCCAGCGGCGTCCCCACGAGGGTGATCGACAACCCAACCATGGCGGCGAGCAGCACCGCTCTCACGTCGTACCTCCGTCCGGTGCCAGCGCAAGGGCGACCCGTTCGAGGCCGGCGGATCTCGATGCTTTCACGAGTACGACGTCGCCCCGGCGCAGCGCGGCCGACAGAAATTCCAGTGCTTCGCCGGCGCTCTCGACGTACGTCGCGTCGCCCGGCAGCGCCCCCTCGAGCAGGTAGGTGTCGTGGATGACCTTGGCACCCGCGCCGACCGTCACGAGCTTGTCGATGCCGAGGCGGACGATCATCTGCCCGACCCGGGCGTGCTCCTCGACGGACAAGTCACCGAGTTCGCCCATCTCCCCGAGCACGGCCCACCCGCGACGGCCCCGCGACATCGACTTCAACGCCTTCAGGGCGGCGATCACCGACTCGGTGTTGGCGTTGTAGGCGTCGTTGATGACTGTCACACCGGCGGCGTTCTCGGTCACCTCCATGCGCCAGCGACTCAGTGGAAGTGCCGTGCTCAGCGCGGCTGCCGTCACCTCGACCGGCACGCCGAGTTCGCACGCTACGGCAGCGCCGGCGAGTGCGTTAGCGACCATGTGTTCGCCCACCAGCCGCAACGAGACCTCCGCCGCGCCGCGTGGCGTTTGCAGGCGGAAGCGCGCGCGGCCCATGGCATCGAGCCGGACGTCGTCCGCGCGATAGTCGCAGCCGATCGACGCGCCGAACCGCACCACGCGGGCGGAGGTGCGTGCGCCCATTGCGCTGACCTTCTCGTCATCGGCGTTGAGCACTGCCAATCCGGTCGGAGGCAGCGCCTCGACCAGCTCTCCCTTGGCGTGCGCGATGCGCTCCCGGCTCCCGAACACTCCGACGTGCGCGACGCCGACATTGAGCACGACCGCGACGTCCGGCGGAGCGATGGTCGTCAGGTAGCTGATGTGGCCGACATCGCGCGCGCTCATCTCCAAAAC
>JBDSAK010000232.1:0-22437 GCA_039922195.1 Mycobacteriales bacterium | reverse complement strand
GCTGCGCGAGCTGATCGACTCCGATGCTCTGACCGAGGTCGAAGCTGAGCTGCAACGGCTGACGCCAGAACGCGCCGCCAGGCACGCCGACGATGTATCGGACATGCTGCGCTTCCTCGGCGACCTGACCACCGGGGAGGCAGCCCGGCGCGGTGCCACGCCGCGCTGGCTTGCCGACCTGGAGGAGACGCGCCGGGCCATTCGTGTCCGCATCGGCGGAGAAGAACGGTGGCTCGCCATCGAGGACGCCGGACGGGTGCGCGACGCGCTCGGCGTACCGCTCCCGGTCGGCGTACCGGAGACGTTTCTCGAGATCGTCCGCGACCCCGTCGGCGACCTCGTCGGCCGCTTCGCCCGCACGCACGGACCATTTCACGTGGCCGATGTCGCCGCGCGACTCGGTCTCGGGTCCGCCGTCGTCACCGACACGCTGCAGCGGCTCGCGGTCTCGGGGCGCGTCGTCCACGGCGAATTCCGGCCAGGCGGCTCGGGCATGGAATGGTGCGACGCCGAGGTGTTGCGGTCCCTGCGCCGGCGCTCGCTCGCGAAGCTGCGCAAGGAAGTCGAGCCGGCGCCGCTCGTTGCACTCGCGCGCTTCCTGCCGGCCTGGCAATCGGTCGGCGCGGGTGCGGGGCGCGGACTCGATTCGCTGGTTCGCGCGATTGAGCAGTTGCAGGGCGCGGCGGTGCCGGCGAGTGCACTCGAGCGCTTGGTGCTCCCGGCCCGCGTAGCCGACTACGCCCCCGCGATGCTCGACGAACTCTGCGCGACCGGCGAAGTCGTGTGGGCGGGTCAGGGCGCGCTCGGCGGACACGACGGGTGGATCTCGCTGCACCTCGCCGACAACGCTGACCTCATGCTCGCTCCACCGGATCGCGAGCTCGTCACAGCGCTTTCTACCGAGGTGCTCAGCGCCCTCGACGGCGGCGCGGCACTGTTTTTCCGGTCGCTGTCGGAGCGCGTCGACCGCCCCGACGATGCCGAGCTGATCTCGACTTTGTGGGATCTCGTCTGGGCGGGGCTGATCACCAACGACACCCTCGCGCCGTTGCGGGCGCGGTTGGGCAGTGGTCGCGGCAGCCGGCGTACGCCGCCGCGGATCGCCCGCGGAGGCCGCCGCCGACCCGCCCTGCCGTCGCGACTCGGACCGCCCGCGGCCGCCGGTCGCTGGACGTTGCTGCCCGCGCGCAGCGCTGACGAGACGAGGCGGTACGCCGCGCTCGCCGACGTACTGCTCGATCGGCACGGCATCGTGACCCGCGGCGCCGTCCAGGCCGAGCACGTGCGCGGTGGTTTCGCGGCCGTCTACCCGGTGTTGAAGGCGATGGAGGAGGCCGGCAAATGCCGGCGCGGGTACTTCGTCGAGAGCCTCGGCGGTGCGCAGTTCGCGATGCCGGGCGCGGTCGACCGGATGCGCACGTTTGCCGGAGACCGCCGCGATGACCGTGGTAGGCACGCACTCGTTCTCGCCGCGACCGATCCGGCCAATCCGTACGGCGCCGCGCTGCCCTGGCCCGAACGCCCACTCCCCGCTGATGGCGGCAAGGGTCATCGGCCAGGGCGCAAGGCCGAGGCGCTCGTCCTGCTCGTCGACGGCGCCCTCGTGCTTTATGTCGAGCGCGGCGGCAAGAGCCTGCTGTCCTGGACCGAGGACGTCACGTTGCTGCAACCCGCGGTCGACGCCCTCGCTCTGGCCGTGCGCGACGGATCGCTCGGACCGCTCGCGGTCGAGCGGGCCGACGGCGAGTCGGTGCATCTGAGCACGCTGGGCGTCGTACTCGAAGAAGCCGGCTTCCGGCCGACACCGCGCGGATTGCGGCTGCGTGCCTGAGGGCGACACCGTCTACCTGTCCGCGCGCCTGCTGCACGAGGCACTCGCGGGCACCGCGCTGACTCGCGCGGAGCTACGGGTCCCCCGCCATGCCACCGCGGAGCTCGCGGGCATGACCGTGGTCGAGGTCATTGCGCGCGGCAAGCACATGCTGACCCGCTTCGACTCCGAGCTGACGTTGCACACGCACTTCAAGATGGAGGGCACCTGGCGCAGATACGCGCCCGGCGAGAAGTGGTCGGGCGGTCCCGACTGGCAGATCCGCGCGATCCTCGGCAACGTCGACGTCGTCGCCGTGGGCTACCGGCTCGCGGTGGTCGACCTCATCCGGACGAAAGACGAGCACACCGTCGTCGGCCATCTCGGACCCGACACCCTCGGCCCGGACTGGGACGAGGAGGAGGCGGTACGCCGGATCGCGGCCGCCCCCGCGCGCCCGGTCGCCGAGGCGTTGCTCGATCAGCGCAACCTCGCCGGCATCGGCAATCTGTACAAGTGCGAGGTGCTGTTCCTGCGCGGCCTCTCCCCTTGGACGCCCGTCGCCGAAGTGGACGACCTGCCGGCGCTGGTCCGGCTCGCCCGCAAGCTGTTGCTTGCCAACAAGGACCGGTGGGACCAGGTCACCACCGGCGACACGCGCCGCGGACGATCGACGTATGTCTACGGCCGTCAGCGCGAAGCCTGCCGGCGCTGCGGTACGCCGATCCGCCACGACAAGGGCGCGGGCGCCGAGGTGACGGATCGCGAAACCTGGTGGTGCCCGAACTGCCAGCCGGGACAGCGATAAGTTGCGCACCGACGGATGCGACAAGGCGCTGGGCTGACCGTTACGTCTACGGCGGTGAGGCATGACGACCACAGACCACCTCGTTCAGGGCCGCCTGCTCTTTGGACGCAAGGCGTGGACTCGCGCCTGCGTCGCGCTCGTGGCGGCCGACCGGGCCGCGCCACTCGAACCGGCGGACCTCGAATTGCTGGCGACCGCCGCTCAGCTGACTGGCAAGGACGGGCAAAGCGCCGACGCCTGGTTACGTGCTCACCACGGTTACCTCGCGAGCCGGGCGCACGGGGGCGCAGCCCGGTGCGCATTTCATCTCGGGATGGCGCTGGTGGGTCGTGGTGAATTCGCCCAAGGTAGTGGCTGGCTCGGCCGTGGGCAGCGAATTCTCGACGAGGGCGCCGAAGACTGTGCCGAGCGAGGCTACCTGCTGTTGCCGGTGGCGCTGCAGCACATTGCCGCAGGTGCTCCGCAAGCGGCGTACGAGGTCTTCGAGCAGGCTGCGAGGATCGGAGACCGGTTCACCGATCCGGACCTGATCGCCTTGGCGCGACTAGGTCGTGGTCAATCGCTGGTCATGCTCGGCCGAACACCCGACGGAATCGCATTGCTCGACGAGGTCATGGTGGCCGTCACTGCCGGCGAAGTGTCCCCTATCCCGTCCGGAATCATCTATTGCGCGGTCATCTCCCTGTGTCAGGAAATCTTCGACCTGCGGCGCGCGCAGGAGTGGACGAGCGCGCTGAGCGCCTGGTGCGCCTCGCAGCCGGAGCTGGTCGCCTACCGAGGGCAATGTCTGGTGCACCGCGCCGAGATCATGGCCCTGCACGGCGCGTGGTCAGATGCGCTTGTCGAAGCCGACTTGGCTCGCGAACGACTGGCTGCGGCCGGACACCCTGCGGTAGGAGCGGCCTGGTACCAACTCGCCGAACTGCATCGGCTCCGCGGCCAGTTCGACCAGGCGTACGCGGCGTACCGGCAGGCCGGTGAATCCGGTGCTGGTCCTCATCCAGGTCTGGCCCAGCTGCGGCTGGCGCAAGGGGACGCCCAGTCAGCCGCGGCCGCGATCCGGCGGGCGCTCGACGAGACACCGGACCCGTTGGCGCGCTGCCGGCTGCTACCGGCGCACGTCGAGATCATGTTGGCCACGCGAGACGCGGTCGCTGCGCGCACGGCCGCCGAAGAACTCGGCGCCGCCGCGGACGAGCTGGCCGCGCCGCTGCTGCGGGCGCGGGCCGCCCACGCCATGGGCGCTGTGCTGCTGGCCGAGGGCGACGCGCGCACCGCCCTCACTGCGCTGCGCGCGGCCTGCGCCGGGTGGCAACAGTTGGCGGCCCCGTACGAGGTCGCCACGACTCGGGTGCTCGTCAGCTCGGCGTGCCGGGACCTGGGGGACCTCGACGGCTCCGAACTCGAACTGCAACTGGCCCAACAGGCGTTCGTGCACCTCGGGGCCGCGCCGGCGCTAGCGGCTCTGGCGCTGCTCACCGCGGACGCCGGCGCCAAGGCGGCAGGCGGGCTGACCGGGCGGGAGGTTCAGGTGCTCGGGCTCGTCGCCACCGGCCGAACCAACAGAGAAATCGCGGCCGAACTCGTCATCAGCGAGAAGACAGTCGCGCGGCACCTGAGCAACATCTTCACCAAGCTCGGGCTGTCGAGCAGGTCAGCGGCCACCGCGTACGCGTACGAGCATCACCTCGTGTGAGGCCGGGCGGCGTACACAGAAATACCCATCGCCGGTCGCCACCGCTGTGGTGCGTTTAGCCGATGCGGCCGCGTGCAGCCGACTCCTATGTTGCCCTCACGGCCAACAAACTCGGAGGCAAGCCATGTCCTCAACGGAATCGATCGACACGGTAGTCATTGGGGGCGGCCAGGCGGGCCTGTGTGTGGGCTACCACCTGGCGCAGACGAGCCGCCCCTTCGTCATCCTGGACGCGAACGCAGGAACCGGCGACTCGTGGCGCAACCGGTGGGATTCCCTCCTGCTGTTCACGCCGGCCCGCTTCGACGGCCTTCCCGGCATGGCGTTCCCCGCGTCAGGCGGCAGCTTCATCACCAAAGACCAAATGGCGGACTTCGTGGAGAACTACGCCGCGCATTTCCAGCTGCCGGTATGCCGCGGTCTCCGGGTCGAGCGACTGTCCAGACACGGGGACCATTTCGTCGTCGACGCCGGCGAGCGCAGATTCGAAGCCGAGAACGTGGTCGTCGCGATGTCGAACTGCCAGCGGCCCTGGGTGCCGCCGTTCGCGATGGATCTCGATCCGGCGATCACCCAATTGCACAGCAAGGACTACCGCAATCCTGCGCAGCTGCGCCCCGGCCGGGTCCTCGTCGTAGGTGCTGGCAACTCGGGCGCCGACATCGGTCTCGAACTCTCGCGGACGCATCGGACGCTGCTGGCCGGCAAGGAGTCAGGTCACGTTCCGTTCCGGATCGAGCCGTTCATCGCGCGCAACGGACTCATCCGCATCGTTCGATTCGTCGGACACCACGTGCTCAGCGTCGGGACACCGATCGGCCGCAGAGTCCGCCCGACGATGCTCACCCAGGCCGCTCCTCTAGTCAGGGTCAAGCCCACTGACCTGGTGAAGGCCGGTGTCGAACGCGTCGACAGGGTCGTCGGCGTGAGCGCGGGCCTGCCGGTCCTCTCCGACGGCACGGCGATCGAAGTGGAGAACGTCATCTGGTGCACCGGTTTTCGACCCGGGTTCGAGTGGATCGATCTGCCGATACTGGGCGATCGGCAGGAGCCCTCGCATGAGCGCGGGATCGTCGCGAGCGTCCCTGGCCTGTACTTCGTCGGCTTGCACTTCCTGTATTCCGCAACGTCGGAGACCATCACCGGCGTCGACCGCGACGCCAAGCGGATCGTCAAGCATCTGACGTCACGACAACGCGCTCGGCCAGCGGCGGTGGGCGCAGCAAGTCGCTAGTGGCGGGGCCGCTGGTCCGCGTCGGCGATGGCAGCGGCAAACGCCGGCGGGTAATCGAGCCGGCCGCGGACTCTGGCGTCGTACGCGCGCAGCCGCGCCACCTGCGCTGCCTCCGGCGTAGCCCCCACGGCGCTGGCGGTCAGGTGCGACCGCGAGCGGAGACAGGCACGGCACGCGATGCTCGACACCTGCGTCCAGTAGCGGCACGAAACTGACCATCACGTGTCCCGCGAGGACGCCGTCCTGTTCGGCGACCAGCGACCACGCCGGGACGAAGTTCGGCGATGCACGAATGTCGGCAACCAGCTGCGCCACGAGGGGCGAGCCGAACGCGGCCGTGACGACCGTGGCTATCTCGCCGTTATCCGTGGGGCGCTCCACACGGATGTGCGCGTCCCGCTCACGCACTGACCTGCACGCGGATCGAGTGATGTCCGTCGGCGCCGTTCGGCGCGATCCTGGTCACCTTGTCGGTCTGCACCGCGCCGGTGCCGTCGGTCGCGCGCACCGTGATCTCGTGCCGCCCAGGAGTCGCCTCCCACGCCATGAACCACTGTCGCCACGCATCGACGCCCAGCGCATCGGCCAGTGTCGCCTCCTGCCACGCACCGCCATCGATCGCGACTTCGACCCGGGCGATGCCACGGGTCGGTGCCCACGCGACACCGGCGATCGCCGTGCGGCCGGCCTTGATCGATCGGGCCGGTACGTCGATGCGTGATTGCGTTTTCACCGGTCCGAGCTTGGACCAGCCGCGCGGGATCCAGAAACCATTTTCGTCGGCGTCCGTCAGGTCGATGACCGACAGCCATTTCGTCGCCGAGACATAACCGTAGAGGCCTGGGATGACGAGCCTGGCCGGGAACCCGTGCCGCGCCGGTAGCGGCTCGCCGTTCATGAAGAGGGCGATCATTGCATTCGGCTGCTGCATCGCGATCTGCGTCGGGAAACCGGCATTGAAGCCGTCGACAGACCTACCCATGATCTGGACACCGGCCGGCTGCACACCGGCCCGCTCGAGGACGCCGCGGAGCGCCACGCCCTGCCAGCGCGCATTGCCGACCAGCCCGTCGCCGATCTCGTTGGACACGCACGACAGGGTGACGTCAGCTTCGATGTGCGGCATCGCCAGCAACTCGTCGTACGAGAACTGCAGGGGTCGATCCACGCGCCCGCGCACCTTCAGCGACCAGTTGCCGGTGTCCACCTGCGGCACCGATATGGCGGTGTCGATGCGGTAGAAGTCGGCATTGGGCACGAAAAGCGGTGTGATGCCGGCAACCTCGAGCTGTGCGCCGGCGGGAACGGGCGGCGCTTTCCGGAACGGCGTCGGAAGTTTGATGCCGGCGCGGATGACGTTGACACGCTCGCGGGTCGCGAGCAGTTTGCCCGCGACAGCCCCCACGCTCGCGACGACGGCTGCCGCCATGGCCGCGCGCAGGAACCCGCGCCGGTCGAGCGCGCGCTGGCGCTCGCGCAGGTGTGCGGATGGCTGCGCTTCGACGTCCGTCGGCTTGGCCGATCGAAGCAACAGACGCAACGTCGCGATGCCGGCTGCTGCAGCGACGATTCCGACCAGCACCGTGTTGGCCAACGAAACGCGCGGGTCCGCGCTCGCCACGACGACGCCGAGTACGGCGAACGCGGCGATCCCTGCCGCACCCAGCGCAAACCGGCGCACCGCGAGCTCCCCGAGTACCGCACCGAACAGAATGGAAACGAGAACGATCCCGGTCACCAGCAGGGGCTTGTCGGCGGTCCCGACGGAAGAGATCGCGACGCGCTCGACGTTGCCAGGTGTCCATGCGACGACCCGGTCGGCCATCTCCACGACGAGCGACGCCGCATCAGGCAGCACGCCGGTGGCGACTTCGCCGGCAGCGAGCGCCATCGCCGCGGCGAGCGCGCCGGCCACGCCCGCGCGGCTGCGCGGGACCGAACGGCGTACGCCGGCGCCAGCAGGCTGCTCGAGGGCGGGGACGCTGTCCGGCCGGGAAGCGGTCATGGCTTCACGGTACGGGCGAGCACGGCGCCCCGCGCCCCCAAAGGTGATGACGACTTTCTTACAGCCGCGCCGCGAATTGATCGACGGGTTCGTCAGGCGGGGCCGCCAGCACCCGGCCGGCGGCGGCGACCACCGCCGCGGCTGCGGCGACGTCGGCCTCCACCGCGGGCCACCCGGCATGGCTGACAACCCAGCGCAGGGCAAGATCACCGGCCGCGGACGGCTCGGTCGAACCGAACAACCCAGCCGCCTGTCGCCGGGCCTTGAGCCAGGCCGGGCGGTCGCCGAAGCAGATGACCGAACCCAGCACGACCGGCTCATGGCCGGCGATATGACGCAGCAGCGGATGGCCCGCGACGCCGAGCGCCGCTGCGGTGAGAGCGTTGGTCACCGGGTCGCTCGAAACCCCCGAGGTGTACGCCGCCGCGACACGGACGATGAGCGCGTCAACCTCGGCGTCGACCAGCGCCGCGTAAAGCTCCCGCTTGTCCCTGAAGTGGTTGTAGAGCGTCGCCTTGGCCACGCCGCCGACACGGGCGATGTCTCCCATCGTCGTCTTGCGAGTGCCGAACTTCAGGATGCTGGCGCTGGCACCGGACAGGATGCCGGCGCGGCTGCGCGACATGTTGTTACCCGCGCGAGTGCGGGTGCCACGCCGGCCGGCGGCGGCCTGCGCGTCGGCGGGGGTTGTGATGCCGCACCCGCCCTTACGCTGCGACCCGTGGGCTGCGGCGGCGGCCCGACCCGACCGCCGCGATGCTCGCGACCGGCTCCATGGTGGCCGGAGCGTCGGCGCGGTGCGCCGGCACCGCTTCGAGTAGCGGGGCGGCGAGCGGTTCGGCTGCGGCGAGGTCGTCGGCGACGGCGTACAGCACATCGGAGACGCGCAAGCCCAAGGCGTCACAGACCGCAGACAGAAGCTCGGAGGACGCCTCCTTGTGACCGCGCTCGATCTCGGAGAGATAGCCGAGCGAGACGCGGGCGCTGCCCGAGACGTCGCGAAGCGTCCGGTGCTGGTGTTCGCGCTGGCTGCGCAGCACCGCGCCCAGGTGGCGGCGCAGAAGAGTCATGGTCGCGCTCCGCATCCACAAGTGATCCGCATGCCGCCTACGTTACCCGCCGAGGCGGACTTGCACAGTGCATCCACGCACGTTCGCGCAGGGCGTATCAGCGCCCCGCTCAGGCCGGGTCGTCCACAGGCGCGTCGCCGAGCAGATGCAGGCGTAGCAGATTCATCGCCGCGACCACCGCGAACTGACGGATCCGCGGCCGGTCGGAGCTCATCCTGACCGACCGGGAGAGCGTGCCGCCGGGCGCGGCCAGACCGATGTGGACCGTGCCGACCGGTTGCCCGTCCTGCTCCGCCGGTCCGGCTACGCCCGTCAGCGACACGCCGTACGTCGCAGTCAGCCGCTCGCGTGCCCCGGCCGCCATGGCGACGGCGACCCTGGCCGAGACGGCGCCCTCGCTCGCGAGCAACTCCACGGGTACGCCGAGCAGCTCCGCTTTGAGCGCCGTGGAGTACGCGATGATCCCGCCGCGGAAGACATCGCTCGCTCCGGCCGCGCTGGTGAGCCGCTCCCCCAGCATGCCGCCGGTGAGCGACTCGGCGACCGCCACGGTCTGGCCGTTGGCCCGCAGCAGGCGGGCGACGGCAACGTCGAGCGTGTCGTCGCCGGTTCCGTAGATGGCGTTGCCGAGGGCAGCGCGCACCTGCGCTTCAACCGGCGCGACCAAGTCTTCGGCCCCATCGCGGGTCGCGGCCTTCGCCGTGATGCGGACCCGCGTCTGGCCGCCGCTCGCCAGGAAGGCGATGGTCGGGTTGCCGGTCTGCTCCAGCTGCTCGACGAGCGGGCCCAGAGCCGCGGCGACCGCCGACTCCCAGACGCCGGCGGTATGCAGGACGCGATTGACAATGACCGCGGGCTCACCACTGCGCGCCAGCAGATCAGGCAACACGGCGTCGTCGAACATTGCCTGCATCTCGTGCGGCACTCCGGGCAGCGCGTAGATCACGCCTGATCCGATCTCGGCGCGCACGCCGGGCGCGGTGCCCTTGGCGTTGGAAATCGCCTGCGCACCAGCGGGCATATCGGCTTGCCGATAGTTCATCTCCGGTACGTCGCGCCGCAGCATTTCGAAGCGCCTGCGCAGCGCCGCTTCGAGTTCGGCGTCGCGCACCAGCTCGACGCCGGCAACGACGGCGAGTGCCTCGCGCGTCAGGTCGTCCTGCGTCGGTCCGATACCGCCTGTGACGACGACGGCGTCCGCTCGGCCCAGCGCCGTCCGCAACGTGTCACTGATGCGGTCGATGTTGTCGCCGACGACGACCCCGTGCGTCACGTCGATCCCCGCGGCCGCAAGGTGTTCACCCAGCCAGGCGGCATTGCCGTTGACGATGTCGCCGAGCAACAGTTCGGTGCCGACCGCGACGAGTTCGACGCGCATGTCAGACGCTTTCGTCGGCCGCGGCCTCGGCGGCCCGCCGGCGCTTCATCTCTGCGCGCGGGCTCGTCCGCCGAAGTCGCACGGCGCGCAGGACATAGTCGACTCCGGTCGCGACGGTGACGATGACCGCTGCGGCCATCACGTACGCGCGTCCGGTCCCGGCCCAGCCCGACAGTGGCAACACGTAGAGCGCGACGGCGACCCCCTGCAGCACGGTCTTGACCTTGCCGCCGCGGCTGGCCGGGATGATGCCGTGCCGGATGACCGTCAGGCGCAGCAGCGTGACGCCCACCTCGCGCACCAGCACGAGAGCGGTGACCCACCACGCGAGCTCGCCGAGCCACGACAGCGTGACGAGTGCGGCGCCGGTCAATGCCTTGTCGGCAACCGGGTCGGCGATCTGGCCGAAGTCGGTGACCAAACCGCGCGATCTGGCCAGTTGGCCGTCGAGACGGTCGGTCAACGACGTGATACCGAAGGCCGCGGCGGCGGCGAGCCGCCATCGGGTCTCGTCGCCCCCGCTGACCAGGAGGAGCGCCACGAAGACGGGCACCAGAACGAAGCGAAGTCCGGTCACTGCGTTGGCTGCGTTGAGCAGGCCGGCCTGCTGTCGGGCGGGGGCGGGCTCGATCACGATGTGGCCGGCACGGCGCGATGCGCGGGGTCGACGATTGCCATCAAGTCGGCGACGAGATCGACGCCTACCGAGTCCGTGACGACGGCGGTGACGAGATCACCGACCCCGAAACCGTAGCCGCGGACCGCGACGACGCCGTCCACTTCGGGGGCTTGATGGGCGCCCCGGCCCTCACCCAGCTCACCGTCGACGGACTCGATCAACACCTCGACCGTCGTACCGACTCGCTCGTGTGCGCGCGCCGAGACCGTCACCTCGCCGAGCGATGTGAGCAGCGCCAGCCGGCGCGCGATGACGTCGCGGCGCACCTTGGGCTTGAGACTCGCGCCCTCGGTGCCGTCCTCGTCGGAATAGCCGAAGAAGCCGGCGGCGTCCAGGCGCGCATCAGCAACGAACCGCTCGAGCACCGTGAAATCGGCTGCGGACTCCCCCGGAAAGCCCACGATGAAGTTGCTGCGCACGCCGGCATCGGGTGCGAGCTTGCGGATGCCGGTCAGCAGGTCGAGGAATCCGGCGGCGTCGCCGAAACGCCGCATGCGGCGGAGCAGCGTGCCGCTGGCGTGCTGGAACGACATGTCGAAGTACGCGGCGACGCCCGGCGTCGTCGCTATCGCCTCGACGAGCGATGGCCGCATCTCCGCGGGCTGCAGATAACTGACCCGGACCCGGACGATGCCGGGCAGGCCCGCGAGGTCGGGCAGCAGCTTCTCGAGCAGGCGCACGTCGCCCAGGTCCTTGCCGTACGACGTGGAGTTCTCGCTGACGAGCACCAGCTCGCGCACGCCGTGGTCAGCGAGCCAGCGCGCCTCGTCCATGACCTCCGCGGGGTCGCGGGAGACGAACGACCCGCGGAACGACGGGATCGCACAGAACGCGCACCGGCGATCGCACCCTGATGCCAGCTTCAGTGGAGCAACCGGACCCCCCTCGAGGCGCCGCCGCACGACGCGGGGTCCGGATGCGGGGGCGATTCCCTTCGGCAGGTCGGCGATGGCACGAGCGGCCGCGGATCGCTGCACGGGAGTGATGGGCAGCAGGCTGCGCCTGTCCCGAGGGGTGTGCGCCGGCACGGCCCGCCCAGCGAGCACGTCGTCAAGGCGCTGGGCGATGTCGGCGTAGTGGTCGAAGCCGAGCACGGCGTCGGCTTCGGGCAGGCTCGCCGCGAGCTGGTCGCCGTACCGCTCGGCCAGACAGCCCACCGCGACGATCGCCTGCGGACCGCCGGCGGCCTTCAGATCGCGTGCGGCGAGCACGGTATCGATGCTGTCGCGCTTGGCCGACTCGATGAAGCCACACGTGTTGACCAGCACCGCGTCGGCATCGGCGGGCTCGGCCACGAGCGTGTAACCGCCCCTCTCGAGGCGTCCGGCCAGCTCCTCGGAGTCGACCTCGTTGCGCGCGCAACCGAGCGTCACGAGCGCCACGCGCCGGCCTGCGGCGGGGGTCGCTTCGGGGATGGCCATAGTTGGTGAAGCGTAACCGGCCACGCCTGCCGGGCGTGCGGCGTCGGCGGTCAGCGGTCAGCCGGCCCCGGGATCGCCGGGCACGAACTCCGCGTTGACGACCTTGCCGCGCCCACCGGGCGGACCCAGATCCCGCCCGTTGACGTTGAGAACCACCGCACCCGCGTCGCCGAAGGTCACGCGCAGCTTGCTGGTGGCGGTGAAGTCCTTGACCGCGCCCCGCTCCAGCACACCCTGGAACACGACCCTTTTGCCGGTGCTCAGATCCGTCACGTGCACCCAGCAGCGCGCGCCAGTGACCTTGATCTGGAGGCGCACGCCGGTGAACGCGACGACTGCCGGAGAGCTGGACGCCACCGGCGCGGACGTCGACGGGGCCGGATCGACCGGCTCGCTTGCCGTGGGCTCAGCGGGCGTGGACGGCGCTGGATCGACGACCGGTTCGGACTCCGGTGCGCTCGGCACCTCGATCGGCTGGGTCTCTGTCTCCACCGGTGCGACCGCGCTCGCGGTGGTCTTTTGAGCGGTGGTCGGCTCGTTGCCGTCCGGCCCGCTCAGCAGCGTGACGAACGCGACGACCGCGAGCAGCAGTGCAGTCACGAACATCGCCGCGGTCCAGTTGGGTCCCGTAGGCGCCCGCTGGACGATCTCGGCGCGGTCGAAGATCTGGTGCGCCGGCACGCTCGTGGTGGCCGCCTGCGTGGCGTTGAACTCCGCCACGACCGGCGCGGGATCGAGACCGACAGCGGCGGCGATGTTGCGAACGTGGCCGCGGGCATAGATCGCCCCGCCACACGGCTCGAAGTTGTCGCTTTCGATCTGCCGGATCAGGGTCGCCCGGATGCGCGTGGTGGTGGCGACGTCCTCGACGCTGAGTCCGGCAGCCTGGCGGGCTGTCTGCAGGGTCGCCCCGATGCTCATCGGTGCACCAACCCCCAGCGGCGTCGTGTCATATCGGCGAGGTGGACATCACCGAACCCGCGCGCAGTCTACGAGATCTCCCGCAATGTCGGCAAAGAGACGTTTTCCGGACGCACTGCACTTTCCGGGCCGGGCGGCGTACGCCTCGTCAGTCGTCGGAGCTGGACCGCAACGTCGTCAGCAGGCCGTCGAGCTCGTCAACCATGACCAGTACATCGCGTGCCTTCGACCCCTCGGTCGGGCCCACCACGCCGCGCGACTCCATCAGATCCATCAGCCGCCCCGCACGGGCGAAACCGACTTTGAGCTTGCGCTGAAGCATCGACGTCGAGCCGAACTGCGTGGTGACGACGAGTTCGATCGCCTGCGCGAGCAGCTCGTCGTCGTCGTCGTTGCCACCGCCGTCGAGCCCGCCGCCGGCCTGCCTGACCGGCAGACCCTGGAACACGTCGTCGCGGAACGCCGGCTGTGCCTGCTCCTTGACGTGCCGGACGATCTGGTCGATCTCGACCTCGGTGACCAGGGCGCCTTGCAGCCGCTGCGGCTTGCTGGCGCCCATCGGCAGGAACAGAGCATCTCCGATACCGACGAGCTTCTCTGCCCCCGGCTGGTCGAGGATGACCCGCGAGTCGGCCAGGCTTGCGGTCGCGAACGCGAGCCGTGACGGGACGTTGGCCTTGATGAGCCCGGTCACGACGTCGACGCTCGGCCGCTGGGTCGCGAGGACCAGGTGGATGCCGACAGCACGCGCCATCGCGGTGATGCGGCAGATCGCATCTTCGACATCGCGCGGCGCGACCATCATCAGGTCGGCGAGCTCGTCGACGATGCACAGGATGTAGGGATACGGCCGGTAGACGCGCTCGCTGCCGGGCGGCGCGGTGATGGTGCCGGCACGGACCCGCTTGTTGAAGTCGTCGACGTGTCGGACGCCGCACGCGGCCAGATCCTCGTACCGAAGCTCCATCTCGCGCACGACCCACTGCAAGGCCTCCGCGGCCTTCTTCGGGTTGGTGATGATCGGCGTGACCAGGTGCGGGATGCCGGCGTACGTCGTGAGCTCGACCCGCTTGGGGTCGATGAGCACCATGCGGACTTCGTCGGGTGTGGCTCGGCTGAGGATCGAGGTGATGAGTGTGTTGATGCAGGTCGACTTGCCCGCGCCGGTCGCACCCGCAATGAGGATGTGCGGCATCTTCGACAGGTTGGCCATGACGAAGTGGCCCTCGATGTCCTTGCCGAGCCCGACCGCCAGCGGGTGGTGCTCGTCGGTCGCCGCCTTGCTGCGCAGGACGTCGCCGAGACTGACTGTCTCCCGGTCGCTGTTGGGAATCTCGACGCCGACCGCGCTCTTGCCGGGGATCGGACTGATGATGCGCACGTCCGGGGACTTCACGGCGTACGCGATGTTGCGGCTGAGCTGCATGATGCGCTCGACCTTGACCGCCGGGCCGAGTTCCACCTCGTAGCGGGTGACCGTGGGGCCACGGGTGAAACCGGTGACGTCGGCGTCGATGCCGAACTGCTCGAAGACCTCGCGCAGCGCTTCGATCACTGCGTCCGTCACGGCGCTGCGCGCCTTGTGCGGCGTGCCTTCGCGCAGCATGGTGCGCGGCGGCAGCAGGTAGCCACCGGTACTCGGGGTCAGCGGCAACTGTTCCATGCGGCTCGGCGCGGGCGAGTGCGGCGGCGCTGGTGGGGGCGCCGTCTTGGCCGGAAGCGCACTCACGAGCGCCTCGTCTTCCTCCGGCCCCACGTCGGCCATGACGCCGACCCGGCGACGCGACGGCCGGCGGCGCGTTGCTGCCTGCTCAGGCTCGTCGACCACCTCGTCGGGCTCGACGGTGCTCCGGCGACGCAGCACGAGATCCAGCAACTCGGACAATCGGGCGGCCACGGCGTTTACCGGGGTTGCGGTGATGACGAGTGCGCCGAAGAGCGCGAGCAGCACGAGCACGCAGACTGCGATGACCGCGCCAACTGCCGCCTCGAGCGGCGACGACGCGATGAAACC
This sequence comes from Mycobacteriales bacterium, assembly GCA_039922195.1. Classification (GTDB taxonomy): domain Bacteria; phylum Actinomycetota; class Actinomycetes; order BP-191; family BP-191; genus JBDTYE01. The sequence goes on along the minus strand of JBDSAK010000232.1, from coordinate 7,401 downwards.
GATGATGCCGCCCGCGCGGCGCATCGTTGTCGCACCGTCGGGCGGCGTCGGCACGCGGTGCAGGATGTGGACGACGCCGAGCGCGCCGAAGGCGAACGTCGCCCAGCCGATGAGCAGCCGGCCGCGGCTGGCTGGGTCGGCGGGCGAGCGCAGCAGGCGCCAGGCCGCGGCAAGGAACAGCACGGGCAGAAGCACCGCACCCGCGCCGAAGGTGCCGCGCGCGAACGCGTTGACTGTTCCGCCGACGAGACCGGACAGGTCGAACCAGAGGCTGCCGGCCGAGACGAGCGCAGCAGCGACGAACGCCAGGCCCGCACCGTCACGGCGGTGCGCGGGATCAAGCCCGCGCGCCCCGTCGCCGACGCGACGGGCCGTCGTACCGAGAATGCGCGCCGCAACCTGCCACAGGCCGGTGGCTGCGCGGGTCGCGAGCATGAGCAGGCCAGTGGCCAGCCGTCCGAGTGCCGTCAGGACGCGCGAGGGGGCTGAGCCCGACGATCGACGCCGAGCGGGCGCTCGGCGGGCGGTCGATTTCGGGCGCGGCCGGGCGGCAACCGCCGCGGGCTGGCGTTTGGCGGGCGGGCGCGAGCCAGGGCGGACCGGGGACGTCTTCGGTGCGGGCGTACGGGTCGCCATGGTCGCGACACTACGGAGTTAACACAGGCCCCACAAACACCAGGAGCAACACCGCGCGCGTGTCGTGCCCTGCTAGTTGGCCCGCGTGGATACCCAATCAGTGCGCGGGGGTGGCCCGTTGGGTATCCACGATCAGGCGTCGGGGTTGAGGGCGTCCAGGCCCGATCGGAGCTTGTTGATGCGGTGCCAGAGCTCAGCGAGCGCGTTCGCCATGGCGTCGTGACCGGTCTCCGCGGCGAGCTTGTCGACGGTGGCAACCTGGGCCTCGACCGCACTCATTCGCATGACCAGCTCGCTCGCCAGTCCAGTCGCCCGAGTCGCGTCGTCGCCCGAAAGCTGCCGGCGCAGCAGCTCCGCCTGCTCACGCAGCTGCTTGGACTTCTCGTACAGGTCGATGAAGACACCGACCTTCGCGCGCAACACCCACGGGTCGAACGGCTTTGCCAGATAGTCCACGGCGCCGGCGGCATAGCCGCGGAACGCGTGATGCGGCTCGTTGCTGATCGCGGTCAGAAAAATGATCGGAACGTTCTTGGTCTTCTCGCGGCGCTTGATGTGCGCCGCGGTCTCGAACCCGTCGAGCCCCGGCATCTGCACGTCCAGCAGGATCACGGCGTACTCGTCGGTGAGCAGGCGCTTCAACGCCATCTCGCCGGAGTCGGCTCGGACCAGTTCCTGGTTGAGCGAGCCGAGGATCGCTTCCAGAGCGAGCAGGTTTTCCGGCCGGTCATCGACCAGGAGGATCTTCGCCTTGCCGCTCATCGCCGCGCCTCGACGCCGAGCAGCCCGCTCAGCCGCTGCACCAGCATCGGAATGGTCCCGACGATGTCCACGTGGCCGGTATCGATGGCGGCCTGCGGCATCTGCGCCTTGACGGCGGTCGCCGGATCCTGAGCCATGGTCGTGCCGCCGCTCGATTTCACCCGGCTGATTCCCGCTGCTCCGTCGCTGTTGTTTCCGGTGAGGATCACGGCGACGACAGCGGCCTCGTACTCGTCGGCAGCCGACTCGAACAAGACGTCGATGGATGGCCGCGAGTACTGCACCACCGCGTCTGTCGACAAAGCCAGGCTCCCGTCATCGATCAGCAGATGGTAGTCGGCAGGCGCGAGGTGCACGCACCCGGGCTTCAGGGGCGACTTGTCCTCGACGACGACCACCTCGAGCGTGAGGCACTCGGCGAGCATGTGCTCCAGCGCCCCGTCCCGCGATCGAGGGCTGCGGTGCAGGGCGACCACGATCGGGACCTGGGTGTCGGCGGGCAGTGGCGAGAGCAGCCCGCACACGGCGTCGAAACCGCCCCAAGAACCTCCGACGACGACCAGCTTGGGGGTCATCGCATCCTCCGGTACAGCTTCTCTTGCTCGTCCAGTGCGTCGAAGCGGTCGGCGTACGACGTGTACCTGATGGATTCCTTGCGGCCGAGGGCGAGCACTCCCAGATGTGCCAGGCTGTCGGCGAACAGGCCGTAGACGCGTTCCTGCAGGTCCTTGTCGAAGTAGATCATCACGTTGCGGCAGACGATCACGTGGAACTCGTTGAACGACCGGTCAGAGACCAGGTTGTGCTGCGCGAACACCATGTTGTCCGTCAGCGACCGGTCGAACTGCGCGCCGTCATAGCGACTCACGTAATACTCGGAGAACGATCTCGATCCCCCGGCGGCCAAGTAGTTTTCGGTGTATTCGCGCATCTTCGCCAATGGGAAGACTCCCCGCGCCGCCGTCCGCAACACCGACTCGTTGATGTCGGTCGCGTAGATGCGTGTCCGGTCGTACAGGCCGACCTCCGACAGCAGGATCGCGAGAGAGAAAGTCTCCTCACCGGTCGAGCAGCCGGCATTCCAGATTCTGATGAACGGATAGGTCCGCAACACCGGGACGACGTTCGCGCGAAACGATGCGAAGAACGTTGGATCCCGGAACATGGATGTGACGTTGATCGACAGGTCGAGAAGCAGTCGTTCCATGCACGCGCTGTCGTGGAGCACGGCCTCCTGCAGACCAGAGATCGTCTCCAGTCGCTCGGCGAACACCCGCTTCCACAACCGCCGCCGGATCGACGCGCGTGCGTAGTGCCGGAAGTCGAAGCCGTACTCGCGGAAGACTGCCTCGAGCAACAGGTCGATCTCGAGGTCTTCGCGAGGCACGTGCACTCGTGGCTGAGCTATGGGTGCGGCATCCGACGGCACCGCATAGTCCGGTGCGTCCTCCGAAGGTGACCTCAACTGATTCGCCGCAATCTTCTACGTCGTTCTACTTGTAGAGCCAGACCCGCATCAGCGACAGCAACTGGTCGATGTCGACCGGCTTCGTGATGTAGTCCGACGCACCGGAGGCAATGCTCTTGTCGCGATCGCCCTTCATCGCCTTGGCCGTCAACGCGATGATCGGCAGCCGGCCGAACTGCGGCATCTTGCGGATCGCCTGCGTCGTCGCGTAGCCGTCCATCTCCGGCATCATCACGTCCATCAGCACGAGATCGACGTCGGGGTTGGCGCGCAGGACTTCGATACCCTCACGGCCGTTCTCGGCGTACGCGATGGTGATGCCGTGCACCTCGAGGGCACTCGTCAGGGCGAACACGTTGCGTACGTCGTCATCGACGATGAGCACTTTGCGGCCCTTGAAGATCCCTTCGTCGCCGTGCAGTTGCTCGATCATCCGTCGCTTCTCCGCAGGAAGCCGCGACTCGACCCGGTGCAGGAACAGCGCCGTCTCGTCGAGCAGTCGCTCCGGGGACCGCGCATCCTTGACGATGATCGTCTCGGCGTACTTCCGCAGCCTCGTTTCGTCGCGCCTGGTCAGCTCCTTGCCGGTGTAGATGATGACTGGCAACCCGTGGAACCGCTCGTCCTTCTTCAACTTCTCGAGCAACGCGAAGCCGCTCGTGTCGCCGAGTTTGAGGTCGAGCACCATGCAGTCGAACCGCTTCTCCTCGAGCGCAGCGAGAGCCTCCTCGCTCGTTCCGGCGCACGTGATGTCAACGTCGTCGCCGCCGCCGCCGATGAGTTCGGCGATTGTCTCCCGCTCGCGCTCGTCGTCCTCGACGATGAGCAGGTTGCGCACCCGCCGGTCGATGAACCCGGACATCTCCGCGAGCGCCTCCGCGAGCGACTCGCCGGTCACCGGCGTCTGCAGTACGGCGAGCGCTCCGGCCGCCATCGCCTCGTGTCGACGTGCGACCTCGGACACGACGTGCACCGGAATGTGCCGAGTCGCGTGATGCCGCTTGAGCTGACCGAGGATGGACTCGCCATCGGCGGTCGTGGTCTCGATCCCGGCGATGATGGCGTCCGGCTCGGCCTCGCGCGCCGTTGTGAAGCCGGTGTCGCCGTCGAGCGCGACCAGCACCTTGAAGCCGCGGTCGCGGCCGACGTCGACGGCCATCTTCGCCAGCGTGGCGTTGCTCTCGACGACCAGGAGCACGCGGTCGCCCGGCTGGACGTCGGCGCGGTCATCGTCGAACTGCGAGCCCGCGAGGAGCACGGCCGGCTCCATCTCGGCCGCCCGCTCGGCCGCCGCTTCGGCCGCGGCTTCGTCGAGGGCGCGGATCGCGTTGTCCGAGAGGTCAGCCATGCCGAGTTCGCGGTTGTCTTGGTTGTTGTCCCGGAAGGCATACCTCGCCGGCAGGTACAGCGTGAAGCTGCTCCCCGCGCCCACCTCGCTCGTCGCCTGGATCTCGCCGCCGAGCAGTCGGGACATCTCGCGGCTGATCGAGAGGCCAAGGCCAGTGCCGCCGAAGCGCCGGCTCGTCGTACCGTCGGCCTGCTGGAACGCTTCAAAAATGATCTTGAGCTTGTCGTCGGCGACACCGATGCCCGTGTCGCGGACCGTGAAGCCGATGACGTCCTTCGCTTCGCGAAGCGCTGGTGTCTGGAAGGACACCCCGCTGTCGGTGGCGGCGAAGACCCGCAGCGTCACGCCACCACGCTCGGTGAACTTCAGCGCGTTGGACAGCAGGTTCTTGAGCACCTGCTGCAGCCGCTGCTCGTCGGTGAAGATCGTCGGCGCGATGCCGTCCTCGACGAGGACAGTGAAGTCGAGGCCCTTGTGCTGGGCGACCGGCCCGAACCCGGACTCGACGTAGTCGCTGATCTTCGTGAGCGGTACGTCGGCCGGGTGGATGTCCATCTTTCCGGCCTCGACTTTCGACAGGTCGAGGATGTCGCTGATCAGCTGCAGCAGGTCACTGCCCGCGGCGTGAATGGTCGTCGCGAACTCGATCTGCTTCGGTGTCAGGTTGCCGTCGCTGTTCTCTGCCAGGAGCTTCGCCAGGATCAGCAGGCTGTTGAGCGGCGTACGCAGCTCATGCGACATGTTGGCAAGGAACTCGCTCTTGTACTTCGAGCTGACCGCCAGCTGCTCGGCGCGCTCCTCGAGAGTGTTGCGCGCGATCTCGATCTGTCGGTTCTTCACCTCGATCGCGGAGTTCTGTTCCTGCAGCAATCGCGCCTTGTGCTGCAGCTCTGCGTTGGTCTGCTGCATCTCCTCCTGTTGCGCCTGGAGCAATTCCTCCGAAGCCTTGAGCGAAGCCGCCTGCTGCTCGAGTTCGGAGTTCGAGTGCCTGAGCTCTTCCTGCTGCGTCTGCAGTTCCTCCGACTGCAGCTGCAGCTCCTGGGTGAGCCGCTGCGACTGCTCCAGCAGCTCCTCGGTGCGCATGTTGGCGATGATCGTGTTGACCGTGACGCCGATCGTCTCGACGAGCTGGTCGAGGAACGCCTGATGCACAGCGCTGAAGTGCTGGAACGACGCGAGTTCGATGACCCCGAGCACCTGATCCTCGAAGAGAACCGGCAGCACGATGATGCTGGCGGGAACGGCATCACCAAGACCCGACGTGATTCTGATGTAGTCGGCTGGAGCCTCGGTGACGAGGATCGACTTCTTTTCGAGCGCCGCCTGCCCGACCAGCGCCTCCCCCGCCCTGAACCGGTCGGACACGGACGTGCGCGCCTGGTACCCGTAGCTGGCGATGAGTCGCAGTTCGACGTCCTCGTCAGCCCCGCTCTCGGCGAGGAAGAACGCGCCGTGCTGAGCGGAGACGACCGGTGTCAACTCGCTCATGATGAGACGACTGACGGCCATCAGGTCACGCTGTCCCTGCATGAGACCGGAGATGCGCGCCAGGTTGGTCTTGAGCCAGTCCTGCTCCTCGTTGCGCTGCGTCGTCTCGCGCAGGTTGCCGATCATCTGGTTGATGTTGTCGGAGAGCTCCGCGACCTCACCCAACGCCTCGACCGCGATCTGCCGGGTGAGGTCGCCGCGCGTCACGGCGGTCGACACCTCGGCGATCGAGCGCACTTGCGTCGTCAGGTTGGCGGCGAGCTGGTTGACCGACTCGGTGAGCCGCTTCCACGTGCCCGATACGCCTTCGACCTCAGCCTGGCCGCCGAGGATGCCCTCGGTGCCGACCTCCCTGGCGACCCGAGTGACTTCTGCAGCGAAGCTCGAAAGTTGATCAACCATGGTGTTGATCGTGTTCTTCAGTTCGAGGATCTCACCGCGGGCGTCGACCGTGATCTTCTGGCTCAGGTCGCCCTTCGCGACGGCGGTGGTGACCTGAGCGATGGAGCGCACCTGACTGGTCAGGTTGCCGGCCATGAAGTTGACGTTGTCGGTCAGATCCTTCCAAGTGCCGCCAACACCGGGAACGACGGCTTGACCACCGAGTACTCCCCCTGTGCCGACCTCTCGGGCGACTCGAGTGACTTCCGCAGCGAAGTACGAAAGTTGGTCAACCATCGTGTTGATGGTTCCGGCGAGTGCGGCGACCTCCCCCTTCGCTTCGACCGTGATCTTCTGGCTCAGGTCACCGCGGGCGACAGCGGTGGCAACCTGCGCGATGGAACGCACCTGATCGGTGAGGTTGGACGCCATGAAGTTCACGTTGTCGGTCAGGTCCTTCCAGGTGCCGGACACACCGCGCACGAAGGCCTGCCCGCCCAGCCGCCCCTCCGTGCCCACCTCACGCGCGACTCGGGTGACTTCGTCGGCGAAGCTGGAGAGCTGGTCGACCATCGTGTTGATGGTGTCCTTCAGTTCGAGGATCTCGCCGCGCGCGTCGACGGTGATCTTCTGACTCAGGTCACCCTGCGCGACCGCGGTCGTCACCTGAGCGATGTTGCGCACCTGGTTGGTCAGGTTTCCGGCCATGAAGTTCACATTGTCCGTGAGGTCCTTCCACGTGCCTGCGACGCCTTCGACGTCGGCCTGACCGCCGAGCTTGCCCTCGGTGCCGACCTCTCTGGCGACTCGGGTTACCTCGGCCGCGAATGACGACAGCGTGTCGACCATCGTGTTGATGGTCTGCGCGAGCGCAGCGACCTCCCCGCGAGTCTCGACGGTGATCTTCTGGCTGAGGTCACCACGGGCGACCGCGGTGGCGACCTGCGCGATCGACCGCACCTGCGATGTCAGGTTCGACGCCATGAAGTTGACGTTCTCGGTCAGGTCCTTCCAGGTGCCGCTGACGCCCTTGACCTCGGCCTGACCGCCGAGCTTGCCCTCGGTGCCGACCTCCCGCGCAACACGGGTGACCTCCGCAGCAAAGGCACTGAGTTGATCAACCATGACGTTGATCGTGTTCTTGAGTTCGAGGATCTCGCCGCGCGCGTCAACGGTGATCTTCTGGCTCAGGTCACCCCGGGCCACAGCGGTCGTGACCTGAGCGATGTTGCGCACCTGGCTGGTGAGGTTTCCGGCCATGAAGTTCACGTTCTCGGTCAGGTCCTTCCACGTGCCGGACACACCCGGCACTTCGGCC
>JBDSAK010000231.1:0-2981 GCA_039922195.1 Mycobacteriales bacterium | reverse complement strand
AGCATGCGGATCATGACCCGCATCGGCACCGCCGTGCTGGACGCGCTCGGCACCGGCGACTTCGTGCGCTGCCTGCACTCCGTCGGCGCCCCGCTGGAGCCCGGCCAGGCCGATGTGCCGTGGCCGTGCAACGCCGAGGACAAGTACATCGTCCACTTCCCCGAGGAGCGCGCGATCTGGTCGTTCGGCTCGGGCTACGGTGGCAACGCGCTGCTCGGCAAGAAGTGCTTCGCGCTGCGCATCGCCTCGGTGCTGGCGCGCGACGAGGGCTGGCTCGCGGAGCACATGCTGATCCTCGGCGTGGAGTCTCCCGACGGGCGCCGGTCGTACGTCGCGGCCGCGTTCCCGAGCGCCTGCGGCAAGACCAACTTCGCGATGCTGATCCCACCTGACAGCTTCACGGAGGACGGCTGGAAGGTGACGACGGTCGGCGACGACATCGCCTGGATCAAACCCGGTGAGAACGGCCGCCTGTACGCGATCAACCCCGAGAACGGCATGTTCGGCGTCGCTCCGGGCACGGGCTACCAGACGAACCCGAATGCGATGGCCGCCATCGCCCGGAACACGATCTTCACCAACGTGGCGCTCACCGACGACGGCGATGTGTGGTGGGAGGGCATGACCGACGAGCCGCCCGCGCACCTGATCGACTGGCGCGGCAACGACTGGACGCCCGCCGCCGGCCGGCCGGCGGCACACCCGAACGCGCGCTTCACGGTGCCCCTCAGCCAGGTGCCGTCGATCGACCCAGGGTTCGACGACCCGCAGGGCGTGCCGATCGCGGCCCTCGTCTTCGGCGGCCGGCGCTCGCGCACCGTGCCGCTCGTCTACCAGGCGTTCAACTGGAACTACGGCGTCTACCTCGCGGCCACGATGGGCTCCGAGACCACCGCCGCCATGGCGAACGCGACCGGCGAGGTGCGCCGCGACCCGTTCGCGATGCTGCCCTTCTGCGGCTACCACATGGCCGACTACTTCACGCACTGGCTGAACTTCGGCCGGCAGCTGCCCAACCCCCCGCGCATCTTCTCGGTGAACTGGTTCCGCAAGGACGAGGACGGGAACTTCCTGTGGCCCGGCTACGGCGAGAACATGCGGGTCCTGAAGTGGATCGTGGAACGCGCCCGCGGTACGGCACAGTCGATCGAGAGCCCGCTCGGCTGGGTACCGCGGTACGAGGATCTCGACTGGCGCGGTCTCGACTTCTCGAAGCGTCGGTTCGACGAGGTGATGTCGATCGAGCGCAGCGTGTGGCAGGAGGAGATCTCGAGCCACGATCGCCTGTTCATCCGGCTCTACGACAAGTTGCCGAAGGAGTTCATCCTCCTGCGCGAGCTGATCCTCTCGTCGCTCTGGCGGGCGCCGGCGCACTGGGCGCTCGAGCCCGAATAGGGCCGCGTCCGGCGCTGGCGGCCAGCCGGCCCACATCCGGCTTGACTTCGGGCCCGCCGGGTGGTCGGCTTGCGCGTCGAGGCAGCACCGGCCGTCGCGACGGCGGCCGGGACGAGGGAGGCGCGAGTCGTGGCACAGCAGCGGTTCATCGAACGGCACGGGCTCTGGACTGACGAGCAGCGAGCGGTGGCCGAACGGGTGAAGGCGGAGGTGAAGGAGAAGGACCTCCGCCAGATCCGCATCAGCTGGGGCGACCAGCACGGCATCCTGCGCGGCAAGACGCTGACGGTGACGGAGTTCCTGTCGAGCCTCGAGGACGGCAAGGACTTCCAGTTCGTCACGTCGATCTTCGACACCACCAACCATCCGATCGTGCCGCCCTTCGGCGCCGGCAACTTCGTGGGGGCGCCCGAGCTGACCGGCCTCCCCGACGGCGTCCTGGTGCCCGATCCCACCACCTTCCGGCGACTGCCGTGGGTTGAGAAGACCGGCTGGATCCTGTCCGACGCCTACTTCCAGAACGGCCGCGAGCACCCGTTCTCGACCCGGGGCGTGCTGCGCCGCCAGATCGAGGATCTCGCCACGCTCGGCTACCGCTTCACCGCCGGGCTCGAGATCGAGTTCTACGTCTTCCGGATGCTCGATCCGAACCTCAGGCCCGAGCAGTGCGGCTACCCGCCGGAGCCGCCGACCGTGAACGGACTCGCGCACGGGTTCCAGTACCTGACGGAGAACCGCAACGACGAGATCCACGACCTGCTGTGGGAGTTGCAGGACCATACCCAGAAGCTGGGCCTGCCGCTGCTCACCATCGAGGACGAGTGGGGCGCCGGTCAGATCGAGTTCACGTTCGCGCCGGAGGACGGCATGCAGGCCGCCGACCACGCCCTGCTGTTTCGCAGCGCGATCAAGCAGATCTGCCGGCGGCTCGGCTTCCACGCCACGTTCATGGCCCGGCCGGCATTTCCCGACTACTTCGCGAGCGGGTGGCACGTCCACCAGTCGCTCACGCCCGTCGGCGGGGGCGGCAACGCGTTCACGGACGAGACCGGGAAGCGCCGGCTGACCGACGCCGGCATGCAGTGGATGGGCGGGCTTCTCGAGCACGCCGTACCGGCATCGGTGTTCACGACGCCGACGATCAACGGCTACAAGCGCTACCGCCCCGACTCGTTTGCACCCGACCGCGTGGTGTGGGCGATCGAGAACCGCGGCGCGTTGCTGCGCGTGATCGGCGAGCCCGGCACGCCCGCCTGCCACGTCGAGAACCGGGTCGGCGACCCGGCCGCCAACCCGTACCTGCTGCTGGCGTCGCAGATCGCGTCGGGCGCCGACGGCCTGCGCCGCAAGCTCGATCCGGGCGACCCGGTGGAGGAGCCGTACCTGGCGCAGGGCGCGACGCCGCTTCCCGCCAGCCTCATGGATGCAGTCGCCGCACTGCGGGCTGATCCGTTCTTCCCGCAGGCCTTCGGCGAATCCTTCGTCGATTACTTCCTGCGCCTCAAGGAGTTCGAGATCGGCCGCTTCCTGCAGCACGTCACCGACTGGGAGCATCGCGAGTACTTCGAGGTGTACTGATTAGACCC
>JBDSAK010000230.1:0-4686 GCA_039922195.1 Mycobacteriales bacterium | reverse complement strand
CGCCGCCGCATCCAGAAACTCGCGCGTCTCTGCCGCGTCGGCGACCGTCTGGACGAGGATCGCCCGGTCGACGCTCAGCGGATGGGCGACCGTGCGAAGGTCGTCGACGCTCCAGCGGCGGAGCAGTGGCGCATAGTCGCCGGTGATCCAGGGGTAATCGCGAGCGGCCGGTTCCACGAGATGGTGGTGCGCGTCGACGATGCTCATGGGGGTTGCGTCATCGAACCGCGGGATCCGGCGGCCGCGGCCGGACCCGCAGCCCCTGCATGCCGCCGTCGACGGCGAGCGATGTCCCGGTGGTCGCCCCCGCCAGCGGGCTGGCGAGGTAGGCGATCGCCGCCGCCACCTCGAGCGGGCTGACCAGGCGGCCCAGTGGCTGTCGCGCCTCCAAGGCCGCCCGCTCCGCCTCTGCGTCGGGCGCAGCCGCCAGGAGTCGGCCCACCCACGGGGTGTCGGCCGTGCCGGGGTTGACGCAGCAGACGCGCACCCCCTCGGCGACGTGGTCAGCCGCCATCGCCAGCGTGAGCGACAGCACGGCGCCTTTGCTCGCGCTGTAGGCGGCCCGGTTGGCGATGCCGGCGGTCGCCGCGATCGAGCAGCAGTTGACGATTGCGGCGTGCTGCGAGCGCCGGAGGTGCGGCAGCGCGGCGCGGCTCATCCGCACGATCCCGAGCACATTCACGTCCAGCACCCGGCGCCATTCGTCGTACGAGTTGTCCTCCACTGTTCCGGCCGCCCCGATGCCCGCATTGTTGACGAGTACGTCGATCCCGCCGAACTCCGCGACGACGTTCTTCACGCCGGCCACCAGCGACAACTCGTCGGAGACGTCCGCTGTCATCTGCAGCACGCCGTCGGGTGCTGCAGATGGGTCGAGGTCGAACGCCGCGACCCGCGCTCCGCGCTCCGCCAGAAGGCGGGCGGTGGCCAGGCCGATGCCGGAGCCACCGCCGGTCACGATGGCGACCAGGCCGGCGAATTCAGCGCTCATGGTGCTCCTGCCGCTAGCCGTTCGGGTCAAGCCTGGCCGAAGACCTGACGCTGTCGGCCGAGCCCGTCGATCTCGAGCTCCACGACGTCACCGGCGCGCAGGTACGGGTTGCCGGGCAGGCCGAGCGCGACCCCGGCAGGGGTGCCGGTGTTGATGAGATCTCCCGGTTCGAGCACGAGGAACTGGCTCAGGTACCAGACCACATGGTCGACGCCGAAGATCATGTTTGCGGTATTGCCGTCCTGGCGCAGCTCACCGTTGACCCACAGGCGCAGGCCGAGCGACTGAGGGTCGGGGACCTCATCCTTGGTCACCAACCAGGGCCCGATCGGATTGAACGTCTCGCACGACTTGCCCTTGTCCCACTGGCCGCCGCGCTCCAGCTGGAACGCGCGTTCGGACACGTCGTGCGAGACGACGTACCCGGCAATCACGCCGGCTGCCTCTGCCGGGGAACCGAGGTAGCGAGCGGGTTGGCCGATCACGACGCCCAGCTCGACCTCCCAGTCCGTTTTCGTGCTGCCGCGCGGGATCAGCACCTCGTCGCGCGGACCGACAACGGTGTTGGTGGCTTTCATGAACAGGACAGGCTCCTGCGGTGGGGTCGCGCCCGTCTCCGCGGCGTGGTCGCTGTAGTTCAGGCCGATGCAGAGAACTTTCGGGGGTCGCGCTATCGGGGCTCCGATCCGCTGGGTGCGTACGTCGAGCACCGGCAAGGTCCCGGAGCTGATGGCGCGCTGAACACGCGCGACACCATCACCACTCAGGAACGCACCGTCGATCTCGTCGGCCACACCCGAGACGTCGTACGCATTGCCGTCGTCCGCGAGGACCGCCGGCCGCTCGGCACCGGCTGGACCCACTCGAAGTAGTTTCACTGCGCCACGTCCGGATTCTGTGAACTCGCGAAGACCACATCGAGACGGTCGAGAGCGTTGGTGAGGTGAGCTTCCATCGCCGCATGCGCCCCGTCCGAATCACGCTTCGCGATCGCTTTGACGATGGCCAGGTGCTCCGGCTTGGTGACGGCCGCCTGACCGGCGTGGTGGTAGAGGCGGTACATATGCAGGTGACTGCGCAGGCGGGAGAGTGTTTCTCGAATCAGCTGATTGCCCCCGATCGACGCGACCATGTCGTGGAAGTGCGCGTCGTACATCATGTCGAGGCGGTTGGCCGCAATCGCGTTGTCCTCGCCGGCCCCGCCGGTGCGTGCAAAGGCGCGCAGCTCGGAAGCGTCGGCGGTCGAGGCCAGGGAAGCCGCTTTCGCGGCGACGGGCGGCTCGATCAGTAGCCGCATCTCGATGAGCTCGTGCAGTTGCTCCAGGCCGATCAGGGGCGCAACCGTGTAGCCGCGCTGCGGGGCTTTGATGATCAGGCCTTCCGATTCGACCCGAGCCAACGCTTCCCGAACCGGTGTCGGCGAAACCCCGAGTGTGCGGGCGAGGCTGTCGATGTTGAGGCGCATGCCAGGCCCGAGGGAATGGTTCATCAGCATGTCGATGACCACCTCGTAGACGTCCGTCGTGAGGGGCTGCCGGTGGGCAAGTCGGCGACCGGCGTCGCTCGCCTGAATGGCTGCGTCCATTTCGTACGACTGCATGGCATCCCGTCGTCGTCGGAACCAAGGTGTCAGCGTACACGAGATCCATCTTCGCCGATCCTATAGGAAAGATTTGATTGACATGACTCACAACGGCTCCTATTCTTCGGCAACGCAAGCGCCCCATGGACTTGGAGCTGAGACGTTGCCGGACGCTTCATCGCCGTCGGCCGACACGCTGTCGTTGCGGCAGCGCGAGACGGCTGCGGCCGTGGCTATCGCGGACCCGCCGGACGGGCACGCAGCCATCCGCGCAGCACTGTTCGCGTTGCGAGCGGGGCCGGTCGCAATCTTGCTGATTCTCATCGCAGTGCTCAGTGCGCTCTCTGACTCGTTCCATTCGTTCGAGAACGTCGGCAACGTGATGAAGCAGTCTTCGGTCATCTCAGTTCTCGCCCTCGGCCAGCTGGTCGTGATCCTCACGCGTGGCATCGACCTGTCGGTCGGCTCGGTGATGTCACTGTGCGCGGTTGCCGGAGCCGTGGTGTTCCGGGACTCCAAGTCGGCCTGGCTGTCCATCCTCGCGACGCTCGGCCTCGGCGCAATCGTGGGCCTGATCAACGGGTTCATCTACGTCAAGGGCCGGTTGCCACACCCGTTCATCGCGACGCTCGCCATGTTCAGTGTCGCCTACGGCGTGGCGCTCATGTGGTCGCACGGTCAGACGGTCAGAGGGGCTCCGGGGATCGTCAACACACTCGGCTCGGGCCGGGTGTCGTGGATTCCCGGTGGGCGGGGTGGCTGGTTCCCCGCAGCGACGTTCGTCGTCGTGGTGTGCGCACTGCTCATGCTGATCATGCTGCGAGTGATGGTATGGGGCCGCTGGATCTACGCCGTCGGCGGCAACCCGGAGGCGGCCCTGCGCACCGGTATCCCGCGTAACAAGGTGCTCATCTCGGTCTACGTCATCAGCGGCCTCGCCGCGGGTGTCGCTGCGTTGCTCAACAACGGGGCCGCGGCTGGCGGGTCGCCGAACGCCGGTAGCCTCAAGGAGCTCGACGCAATCGCGGCAGTGATCATCGGCGGCGCGAGCTTCCTCGGCGGGCGCGGCCGTGTCGTCAACGCGATCACCGGCGCGCTGATCATCGCGGTGATGCGCAACGGTCTCAACCTGCTAAGCATCCAAATTGAATGGCAGTACGTCGCGATCGGCGTCATCATCATCGCCGCGGTCGAACTCGACGTGGTCCGCGGTCACCTCGAGAGCCGATTCCGCAGCCTGCAGGCAGCGGCGGGTGTCTCATGACGGACACGGCTGTCGAGATGCAGCGCGATGACGCTTCCGCTGGCCGGCCCGTGCTCGCGGTGATGGGCGCGTCCAAGCGGTTCGGCGCAGTGGTGGCTCTCGAGAACATCGACCTGCAGGTCGGGCAGGGCGAGGTGCTCGCGCTCTTGGGCGACAACGGTGCTGGCAAGTCAACGTTGATCAAGTGCATCAGCGGCGTACACAAGCTCGACGAAGGAAGCATCGAGCTCGACGGCGAGCCGGTCCGCATCGCGTCGCCGTCCGACGCCCGCCGGCACGGTATCGAAACCGTCTACCAGGACCTGGCGCTGTTCGACAACCTCAGCCCGGCCGCCAACTTCTTCGCCGGTCGGGAGGCGGCAGGTCCGATGTGGCTGCCACGGGGAATGCGGCTGCTGAACCAGAAGAAGATGACCGCCAGGACCCGGGAACTGCTCGACCGGCTCCAGGTACGGCTACCGCGCTTCGACGCCGAAGTCGCGCTCATGTCGGGAGGCCAGCGGCAGGCGGTGGCCGTTGCCAGGGCGGTTGCCTTCTCTTCCAAGCTCGTGATCCTCGACGAGCCGACCGCGGCGCTAGGCCTGCGCGAGTCCGCTCGCGTGCTCGACCTCATCAGGCGGCTGCGCGACGACGGCGTCTCGGTGATCTTGATTTCGCACAGCATGGACCACGTCATGGCCGTCGCCGACCGGGCCATGGTGATGCGACGTGGGCGGAAGGTTGGCGAGTGTGCTCCGTCCGAGGCAAACCACGAACAACTCGTGTCCTGGATCGTAGGGGCGAGGGGGGAAACGCCGGCCTAGCCGGCGAGATCGACGCTGCCTCGCCGCGCTGGCGGGAGCACCTAAC
>JBDSAK010000229.1:0-9989 GCA_039922195.1 Mycobacteriales bacterium | reverse complement strand
GGCGGACGGCCCGCTGCCGGACGGCTCACCGGCGGGCTCGGCCTCGCCAGGCAGTACGCCCCCGGTCGCCCAGACCTGTTCGAGTCTGTCGTCTGCCGCATTCTGCGCGCGCGCAGTCTGCACGCCGGTGCCCCATAGCTCGTATCCGACGAACAGCAAGAGCACGAGACCGAGAGTGATCAGCAGTTCGCCCGTCGTACGGACGGCCTTGGCGATCACGTCAGGACCCGGCCGGGCGGGCGTACATCAGACTGAGCGGGCCCCGGTACGCCGGCAGCGCCAGGTCGTCCTCCGCGCTGACGTCCAGGCCCAGTCCCCAGGCCCGCACCGCCTGTCGAAAAACGATCACCGGCTGCGCTGCATCCAGGGCGGCCCGCATCCGGGCGGAGTCGCCCACCGCAGTCACGACGAACGGTGGCGAGAACACCTCGTCCTGAAGAAACAGGGTGTTGCCTACGCAGCGGACGGTCGTCGTGGAGATGACCCGCTTGTTCATGACCGTCATGGCCTCCGCGCCGCCGGCCCAGAGCGCATTGATCACGCCGACGACATCCTCCTCGTGCACGACGAGGTCGTCCGGCGTGGGATCGCCCGGCCCAGTCCCCCGGGAGACTCGCGCAGCGTCATCGAGCGCCACCCGAAGGCCTGGACCACGCACCCCCTGAAGGCCGGCAGGCGCAGACAGACCGGACCCGGCCTGCTGGACGGCGCGCACCCCTGAGTCGCGCTCGGCCGCGGCGGCCGTCTGGCGTGCGACGTCCCGTTGGAGGCGGGTGACGGCAGCGGCCCGACGGGAGACGATGCGCTGCTTGTCGACCGCGACCTCTGCGAGGCTGATCCGACGCGAGCGCAGCTCGGTGCCACGCGCCGTACGTCGGCTGGTGGCAAAGAGCACGCCCGCCGCGAGAAAGACCAGCGCGGCGGCAATATTCCAGCCGACCGGACGCGGATCCGCGGTGCGGCTCACACTCCGCCTCCTAGGCACATTCGGGTTGCCGCTACGCTAACCCACTGCACCGTCGCGCTCTGCGCTCACCCGCACCTACCGTCGATCGAGCTCGTGGAGGACCTGCCGTGCCCAAGTCCCGTGTCCGCAAGAAGAAGGACGCTCCGGTCGTGCTCGCCGCGCCTGTCAAGGCGCGGCGCAAGCAGTCCCCGCGCTGGATGGGCCCACTGATCATCGCCATGTGGTCGATCGGCGCCCTCTACCTGATCACCGCCTACTTCACGAACTTCTACGAGGGAGTCGGGACGATGGAAGACCTCGGCAACTGGCACATTGCCATCGGCTTCTCGTTCATTGCGGCCGGGTTCGCCCTGGCGACCCAGTGGGAGTAGCCGGCCTCAGCTAGCGCGTCGTATTACAACCGTGTTATTCATCCCCAGGCGTTGTCCACACTGTGGACGACGGGATCGACCGGTCAGGTCCCGTGCACAATCGCATCCAGTACCGCGATCCGGGGGCCGAGAAAGTGCGGCTCGGGGCGGGTCACCTTGGTTTCCCAGAGCGCCTTGCCGGTCGAGAACACTTCGCGCACCTCGAGGCGCCGGGTCAAGGCCGGCCAGGAACGCGATGTGTCGTCCCCCACGCCCCACGCCGCTACGCCGACCTCGCGGCAGACGAATACCGCTCGCGGCAGGTGGAAGCTCTGCGTCACGACGATCGCCCGGGTGACTCCGAAGATGGCGCGCGCCCGGTAACAGCTGTCGTAGGTGTCGAAGCCCGCATGGTCCTGCGCGATGACCTCCGCCGGTACGCCGTGTGCGACGGCATACGCGGCCATCACACCTACCTCGTCGTAGTCGTCCTTGCTGTTGTCGCCGCTCATCAGCAGCCCGCGTACCCGGCCGCGAACGAACAGGTCGATCGCCACGTCCAGCCGCCGTCGCAGGAACGGCGTCGGTTGCCCGTCGCGCACTCCCGCGCCAAGGACGATCGCCACCGGCGCGGCCGGCACGTCAACTGCCGCGTAGCGGTGCGACGCCGTGCTGACGCGGACGTACAGCGTGGGAACGGCGACGAGCAGCAGCGCCAGGAACCCCAGCAGTCCGGCGAGCACAACTCCTCGTCGGGAGGGCCGGCGGCGGCGGGAGCCCTCCCGGCGCACCTTCACGCCCCGTCGCCCGCGGTCACGACGTCGTACCGCATGGGCTCGCCGCAGTGGCGCGGCGGGCGGTCGTTTCCCTTACGCAGCAGGACAAGTTGCGTACCGCAGCCGGTACACGTGTAGACAGGCAGGCCGCCGTCCGGTTCGACGACGTCGACCGGTTCATAGTTCTTGGCCCCAACCCGCATCGGCCGCAGCGAGGCGTAGCCCCAGCGGATGACGAGCACCGAGATCAGCAGCGCGCCGGCGGCGCGAGCGGCCCACGACACGTCGAACGCGTAGCGCAGCACAAGCAGTGAGACGACCGTGAGAGGCAAAAGCACCGAACGAAGCGATCGTGGTTTCACGACAGCAGCCTAGGGTGGTCCGTGAGCATCGGTCAGGCCAAGATGCGGACCGGCGTACCGAGCGGCAGCAATTGCGCCAGCGCGGTGATGTCCTTGTTGCGCAGGCGGACGCAGCCGCTGCTCACGTCCTTGCCGATGGTCTTCTCGTCGTTCGTTCCGTGAATGCCGATGACGCCCTCGCCCTTGCCGAACTTGGTCAGGACGTTGGAGAACCCCGACAACCCATAGGCGAACGGCCCGTAGAAGCCGCCCTTGTTGGTCGGCTTCAGCAGCTCCTTGAGGTAGAAGATTCCCCCGGGCGTCGGCGTGTTCTGCGTGCCGACGCCGATCGGGTAGCTGCCGAGCAGCTCCGCATTCTCGAACACCTCGAGCCTGTGCGCCTTGACATGTACGTCGACGCGGAAGGGCAGCGCACTCACCGCGACATCAGCCGCTCGGACCCAGCCGGCCGAGCCGTTGGGCCGCACGGGGAGGTAGACCTCGAGCCAGTCGGTCCCGCGCAGGTCCTTGACGAGAAACGTCAGCGGCGCTCCCGACGGCTGTGGGTTCGACAGCTTGCGTAGCTCGTGGCGGGCACCTGTCGGCAGGTCGAAGACCGCAACGGACGGGATCTTCGCCGTCGCCGCGAACGCCGGATAGTCGCCGAAGCGGGCGACCAGAGCCTGCGCGGGAAGCGTCACCGCGGTCGGGTCGACGGTCGGGCTCGTCTGAGCGATCAGCGAGTCATCAGGCGCCGAGGCGGGCGAGGGCAGCGTGAATTGCTCCGTCCGGCTCAGCGACCCGGATGCATCCGCAGGAACATTGCCGGACTTTGTGGTGCACCCGGCTAAAGCGGCGATCACCAGAGCCGATATCGCAAGGGCCGGACGCTCGCGTCCTGCAATCAGCACGTGCCCACCTCGAAGACTGTGCCACCGGAAAGGTCGACGTGAACCGGTTCGCCAGTGGCGCCGCACTAACGGCCCTCACTCTGCTCGCCAGCCTACCTGCGCTTCCGGTCAGCGCGCAGACGCCCGCAGTGACGCTCAGCGTCGCCGATGTCGACCCGCTGCCGGGTCAGCGCGTCGATGTCAGCGGCGATGGCCCGGACTGCCCCGCGGACGCAAGTGGTGCCGGCAGCTTCTCGGTGACGCTCACCTACACCACCCCGGCGCTGGCGACCGCAACCGTGGTCGTCTCCGGTGCTGTCGCGACCAATGGCACCTTCACGACGTCGGTGACGCTCCCGGACACGGCCGTATCCGAGCAGCCCGCCTCGATCGCCTCGTCGAGTACGTGTTCAGGCATTGCCACCCCGAGCAACCGCGTCACCCTCAGCGTGCTCTATCACACGGGCGTCGAGACACTGTCGGCGGCCACCGTGGCAGCCGGTGGGTCGGTCACCGTCTCCGGAACGAACTGCTACGGCGGCGAGTACGTCATCCTCTACGGCCCGGCCGGCCAGGACCCGAACGACTACACGAACGGAACGAGCGGTGCCCCGGCCGCGGACCGTGCCTTCGCCGCTACCCTCACCATCCCGCCGACGATGGCGGTGGGCCGGTACGACGTGTACGCCCTGTGCCGCGGCACCGAGTACGTCGAACAGCAGATGACCGTCACCGCCCGCGCGGCGGCACCGGCGGCCACCACGGCTCCGACTGCGGCTGCCACCACCGTCACGACGGTAGCGCCCGCTCCGGCACCATCGGCGACCTGGGGGGGCGGTTTCATCGGCGGCGGCACGGCCGCGACCGGCGTTGGCGGGTCGGTCACGACCACCCCGGTCGCAACTGCTCCGGTTGCGGTCGCAGCAGAAGCCGCCTTCACCGGCTGAGCGCCGGAATCGCCGGATCGCCGGACGTCCTGCTAGCCGCCCGCCAGATCACGTATCTGCTGCGTGCGCACCACGATGGCAGCCACCGTGAGGAGCGCCACGGCGGCGACGACCGCGATGTGCAGCGGCGCGCGCTGTTTGCCCCGGCCGAGATAGATGAAGCCGGCGGTGATCGTGGCTCCGGCCACCAGACCGCCGACATGGGCGCGCCAGTCGATTCGCGGGATGGCGACGGCGATGAAGATGTTCAGCACCAGCGAGACGACGATCGAACTCGTGTCAGCACGCAGCCTGCGCTGGATGACGAAATAGGCCCCGAACAAGCCGAAGATTGCCCCGGATGCCCCGAGGCTCGGGCCAAGGCGAAAGAAGTACGACGCCGCCGACCCGGCCAGCCCGGCCGCGAAGTACAGGGAGAGATAGCGCCATCTCCCGAGCACCCGCTCCACCTGGTCGCCCAGACTGAGCAGCGCATACATGTTGAACGCGATGTGCAGCATGTCCATGTGCAGGAAGGTCGACGTCACGAGACGGTAGTACTGGCCTTCTAGCGCGATGTGCCCCGGACTCATCAGGAAGCGCTCGACGATGCTGTTGAAACCCTGCGGCGTTCGGCCACCCACGCCCAGGAACACCAGCAGGAAAATGCCGACGTTGAGGCCGAGCAGGGCCCTGGTGACCGGCGAGTCGGCGGAGACGGGCGCGCCCGCGATCGTGCGGGCCTGCCGCACAGTCTTGCGCCCCTCGCGAATGCATTCCGGGCACTGGAAGCCGACCGAGGCAGCCGTCATGCAATCGGGGCAGATCGGCCGGTCGCAACGGGTGCAGCGGACACCGGTCTCTCGATCAGTGTGCCGGTAACACGTCTGCGTTTCGGAGGGAACGTGGCTGACCGGTGGGGCCATCAGCCTTGACGGCGCTCGATGGTGACCGACTCGATCGTCACCGGGGTGACCGGGCGATCGTTGGCACCGACCGGTGTCTGCGCGATCGCGTCGACGACGTCGACGCCACCGCTGACCTCGCCGAAGATCGTGTGCTTGCCGGTGAGCCAGCCGGTCGGTATCACCGTGATGAAGAACTGCGAGCCGTTGGTGCCCGGCCCGGAGTTGGCCATGGCGAGCAGGTAGGGCTTGGTGAAGGCGAGTTCGGGGTGGATCTCGTCACCGAACTGGTAGCCCGGACCACCGGTGCCCATGCCCAGCGGGTCGCCGCCCTGGATCATGAAATCGGCGATCACCCGGTGGAACACGGTGCCGTCGTAGAGCTTCTTGGCTTCCTTGGTCCGCGTGGTCGGGTCCGTCCACTCGCGCGTCCCCTCGGCAAGCTCCACAAAGTTCGCGACGGTCTTGGGCGCGTGGTTGGGGAAGAGCTGCACCTCGATCTCACCCATGGAGGTCTGGATCTTGGCGTAGACGTCCTCGGCCATCCGGGGACTCCTCTCGATCGGTTGTGCTCATCCTTGCACGCCTCCGGTACGCTCCGCCGAGCGGTGCCTGGGCCGCAGCCGGGTTACCTCCGCCCAGGGATGGGGAAGCCGTCTGGGACGCGCCAACCAAGTTGTGAGGAGCTAGCCGTGTTCAGACGAGCCCGAAGAGTGGAAGTTTCCCGGACGCCGTACGACAACGCCCGCGAGTACCTGGCGCCCGCGCTCGGCACCGCGAAGGAGTCCGGCACGCACGCCCTCCAGGCGGCAATGGCCGCCATGGTCCCGGTCGTGGCGATGGCGGCGCCGGCCGTAGCAGCCGCCAAGCACAAGGGTTCGGACCTCCTGCATTCCGACGCGGCGCAGGAAGCGCGCGAGCGTGCTGCTCTCATGGTGCTGGCCGCAAAGGGCGAGACACTGGCCAAGAAGCGGCGGCGCTGGCCGCTGCTCTTTGCCTTCTTCGCGATCGGCGGCGCGGTCGGGGCGGCCATCACGAACTGGCTGCAGCGCACCGCGGACTTCGGCCCATCGACGTACGTCGAGGACGGGCACGCCGGCCCGAACGTCGACCTCACCCACCCGCTGACCGAGAACGAGCCGCAGCCGGTCAATGTCCTCGACGAGGACACCGAGGCCGCGAGCGACTACAGCGACCCGAAGGCCACGTTCTAGAGGCGTTCGTACGTCGTCTCGCGTCGCGCACCTGCCGGCGCACCGGTGGAACCGATACCGCCGCCGGTGCGTCTGAGCAGTGACGCCGACGACGGGATGGAACGCCATGAACAGAATCGGGATGCGGGGATCTGTTGCCGGTGCGGTGGTCGCGGTGGTCGCGACGGCGTACTTCGCCGGCGGTGTGCA
Organism: Mycobacteriales bacterium; assembly: GCA_039922195.1. GTDB lineage: Bacteria > Actinomycetota > Actinomycetes > BP-191 > BP-191 > JBDTYE01. The sequence continues at coordinate 3,431 of JBDSAK010000229.1, read as the reverse complement.
CTGGCCCCGGGACGGGGCAGCCCAGACGGCGACGCCGGGAGGTGGCGCGGTGCAGAGCAACATCGTGAACGTCAGCGGCGAGGGCCGGGTCTCCGGGCGGCCGGACACCGTTGCGCTCGACATGGGCGTCGAGAGTCACGGGGCCGACGTCAGCAAGGCACTGGGCAACGCGGACGCGGCGATGGCCAAGGTCGTCACGGCGCTGAAGGGCCAGGGCGTCGCGGAAGTCGACCTCAAGACCAGCGGGCTCAACCTGCGGCCCAACTACCGGTACGACCGCAAGAACGAGGGGGCTCCGCCGACGCTGATCGACTACATCGCGTCCGAGTCACTGACAGTCAAGCTGCGCGACCTCGACAAGGCCGGCGACGTGATCAGTGCGGCGGTCAGCGCAGGCGGCAACGACGCCCGGCTCAACGGGGTCTCGCTCGCGCTGGAAGCCAACGCCAAGCTGGTCACCCAGGCCCGCGACGCGGCGTACGCCGACGCGAAGGCGAAGGCCGAGCAGTACGCCAAGCTGGCCGGTCGGCAGCTGGGCACCGTCGTCAGCGTGACGGAGCAGACCTACGGGAGCCCACCGGTCCCGGCGTCGTACGCCGCGTCCGCGGCGCCGGCGATGATGGGCGACTCGAGGTCGGTGCCGATCGAGCGCGGCAGCCAGGAGGTCTCGGTCAACGTCCAGGTTGTGTGGGCGTTCACGTAACCAGTCGTCGTCACAGCTAGCGCCCGGTGAGTCGACGAAGCAGTCCTCGCACGCCGGGCGCTGCCGGCGGCGGCGCGACCGAGGGTGGCGGCGGCTTTCGCGGACGTGTCGACAGCGGCGCGTCGTAGTCGGTGTTGGCAATGATGCGGACGATCTCGTCGACCGTCAGATCGTGCGACTCGGGGACTGTCTCGACGAGTCCGACGAGGACGCCGTCGCGCATGACGACAGCTTCCAGTCCGGCGGCGCCATCGGCGTCCCAGATCGCCTCTCGGCCGTCCCGCAACACCATGCGCACAGCGTGCTCGTAGACACCGACCGCATGCACGTGCGCGAACCCGCCGCGCGCTCGCAACTTCTCCACGACCTCGCGCGCTGTTGTTTCCTCCACCGACGAAACGTATGTCATCGGCGACCGGGGTAGCTTGTTCTGGTGCCTTCTCCGTATTCAGCGCCTGCTCCCCCTGCGCGATTGCACCGGGGGGCGCGGGCCGAGGACAAGGTTCACTACGTCATCGAGCGGGTCCTACGCCGCCGCGGCTGGACGCCGCGCGTCGTTCCCTACGTGGGCTACGGCACGGATGGCTGGGTGCGCGTGCTCGCCCGCGTCCTGCTGGCACCGCCGGGGACTCCTCGCCGCGAGATCGAGAAGGGCCGCGGCTGGCGGCGCTTCTTCTGCGCCACTGCGACGAACGTCCCGGTGTCGGTCGAGGTCGGCGGCGTCACACATCAGTTCCTGAGCAGTCGCGGCGGGTACATCGACGACGTCCTGGACGCCGTACTCGCACCAGGCTGGGCGACCGCGCGACTGTCGATCGCCGGCGGTCCGGCAGCCGAGGAACCGATCCGCGTCGTATCAGCGGACGCGCGAGTCGGAATCGTCAGCGACATCGACGACACCGTCGTCATCACCGCGATGCCCCGGCCCCTACTCGCCCTCTGGCACACGATGGCAGTGCCGGAAGCATCGCGGCGGCCGGTACCGGGGATGGCAGCGCTCTACCAATCCCTTCTGTCGGCTGACTCCGAGGCGTTCGCGGTCTACCTGTCGACGGGCGCATGGAACGTCGCACCCGCGTTGACGAATTTCCTTGCCCGCCATGGGTTTCCGCGCGGTCCGCTGTTGATGACCGACTGGGGACCGACGGCTGAGGGCTGGTTTCGCTCCGGGCGCGACCACAAGCGCAAGCAGCTGCTCCGGCTGATGACGGAGTTCCCGCAGATCACGTGGGTGTTCGTGGGCGACGACGGGCAGCACGACCCCGACCTGTACGCCGAAGCCGTCACTGCATCGCCCGGCCGCGTGCGGATGGTCCTGATCCGGCAGCTCACGGCGGCGCAGCAGGTGCTGACGCACGGCACCCCCGAGCCGCTGCCCGAGAAGACACCGGGGCCGGACGTGCTCGAGCTCCGCGGGCAAGACGGTTTCGAACTGCGACGCCAGCTGCCGTGAGGGCCGTCAGAGCAACGTGCCGCGGCTGAGGTAGGTGAGCACCCCGGCGTCCGGAACGTCGAGTTCGACGAACCCGAGGTGGTCGTAGAACACTCTCGCGGGCGTATTGGCGGTCAGCATCCCGACGTGTACGCCGGCTGCGCCCGCGCGACCGAGCGCCGGGAGCATGGTGTCCATCAACTGCCGCCCGTAGCCCTTGCGCTGGTACGGAGGTAGCAGATCGATGTGCAGATGCGCCGGAAAGCGGTCGATCACCTCGGTCACCAGCATGCGCTCAGGGTTGAAGTGCAGCGAGAGCATGAACTCGGTGTCGTTCGACGGCGCGCCGGCGACGGCCTGGTAGAAGTCGGCGAGTGCGGGGATCCAGCGCTGCCGGTAAGCCGCCACAAAGGCCGCTGTGTCCGGCGTACCGACGACGTAGCCGACGACCCGCCCATCGTCCTCGAGCACGAAGGCGACGTCCGGTTCGAGGACGGCATATGGCGCCGCGAACAGGTCGCCCATCAACCGGTCGGAGTCGTAACGGCCCGTAGCATCGCCGCCGTTGTCGGCGGTCCGGACGCACACCTCGTACAGGTCGGCGCTGTCGCTGTCGCGATATGGGCGGATGCGGGCTCGCGCGGGGCCGGTCATGTGGAGACGAGGGGAATCGAACCCCTAACCCCCGCCTTGCAAAGGCGGTGCTCTGCCAATTGAGCTACGTCCCCCGATGAAACTGGTGTCGTTCCTAGGCGGGTCGTTCCTAGGCGGGTCGTTCCTAGGCGGTGTCGTTCAGACTCGCCGTCGCCTCGGCCCACAGGGCCTGCTCGTCCTTGCGGGCCTTGGCCTTGCGGGCGGCCAACATCCCGCCGACCGCCGTGATGAGCATCAACAGATTGCGTCTTTTCGCCATCGCGCGCTCCCTTTCGTTCCCATCGTGGCAGCGACCGTATCGCAGCCGCCCCGCCCCCATGACGATGCGCTTGCTCACGGCGACGCCCCGGGCAACGCGTGCGCCGGAGCGTCGTTCGCGAACAAGCCGGGTGGGCCTGGGAGGACTTGAACCTCCGGCCTCGTCCTTATCAGGGACGCGCTCTAACCAGCTGAGCTACAGGCCCGGCAAGCAACCGGCATAGGGTAGCCGACCGCGCGACGGGACTGAAAGCCGATAGGCCCGGCAGCGCCGCCGGACGCTCAGTCGCGCTCGCCGAGGACGACCTCGATGCCGCCGACGATGTCGGAGCAGAGGTTGTACAGGAATGCCCCCAGTGTGGCGAGGGCGGTGAAGATCACCGT
>JBDSAK010000228.1:0-5074 GCA_039922195.1 Mycobacteriales bacterium | reverse complement strand
TGGAAGGCGACGGGCTCCTACATCCGCGTGGCCCGTTGGCGCCTGAGATCTATTGGCGTCGGCGGCTGATCGTCCTCGTTGGCGCGCTCGCGCTGATCTTCCTCATCGTCCAGTGCGCGCCCGGCGTCGGCGGCGATCCCAAGAAGTCGTCGTCCACGCGTTCCCCAAGCCCCTCGACCAGCTCGAGCGCGAAGCCGACTGCGAAGTCCACGCCGAAGTCGACCGCCAAGCCCTCGACCAACACGACGTCAACTCCCGCGGCCACGACGCCCGCCGAAACGCCAAGTGTGAGCGAGTCGCCGACCACCCCCGCCGCGGTTACCGAGTGCAAGCCGCCGGCGCTGCAGCTGAGCGTGCAGACCAACGCCGCGTCGTACGCCGCCGGCGTCACCCCGCTGATCACCCTGACGATCAAGAATGCCGGCAACGTACCGTGCACGCGCGACCTCGGTGCGGGCGCGACCGAGCTGAAGATCACTTCCGGCCCGGACCGGATCTGGTCGAGTGACGACTGCGTCAAGGACGCCGCGAAGAAGCCAACGGTGCTCAAGGCGGGCGAGGTCAGGACCGTCGAGGTCACCTGGAATCGCAAGCGCTCCAAGCCCACCGGCGAATGCGTGGGGGCGGAGGCCAAGAGCGGCCGCTACCGGGTCCAGGGCCGCCTCGGCGACCTGCTGACCGGGCAAAAGAGCTTCCTGCTCTCCTGACCCGGTTTGTCATGTATCGGCCGCGGGGCTCGACAACCCGGACCGGGCTCAAGGGGGCGGCCGGACGGGTCGACCCTCCAGAGGTGAAGTGCGCAGCGGCACAACCACGTCGTGAGACGGCGTACCTGCGCGTCCGCACGAGGTGCGCCGGTGTCTGACGCGAACCTGACGCAGGCAGCCGTCCCCCCGGTCGAGGGACCGGCCCCGATCTCGGTGCTGCTCGTCGACGAGTCGGCGTCGTCCCGGCGCTTGCTGCGCGGCGGATTGCAGGCGACCGAGGAGTTCGTCGTCGTCGGCGAGGCGCGCACCGTTCGCGACGCGGCGATGCTCGTCGACCGGCTGCAGCCGGCGACGGTGCTCATGCATCTTGATTCGCCGGTGGCGGTCGGTCTGGCCGCGATCGAGAAGATCATGGCGACCCGGCCGACGCCGATCATCGTCTACTCGGGCGAGCTCGGCGCCGACGGCAAGGGCAGTGCGCTCGACGCGCTTTCCGCCGGCGCGATCGAGGTGGTCGCGAAGCCCGACTGGGACGACGCGGCGGGTGCGGAGCGGTACGTCGGCGATTTGCGCCGGCTGCTGCGCGCGGCATCGCGCATCAAGGTCATCACGCACCCGCGGGGCAAGTTGCGCACGCCGGCCGCGCCGCCGGAGAACGTGGTCGCCGTACCGTCCGAACGCGCGGTTCGGCTCGTCATCATCGGCGCCTCCACCGGAGGTCCGCAGGCCCTCGCGCAAGTGCTCGGCGCGTTGCCGGCAGACTTCGCGCCGGCGGTACTCGTGGTGCAGCACATGGCGGACGGCTTCATCCCGGGTCTGGTCACCTGGCTCGACACCGTTTCGCCGTTGCCCGTCGGCATCGCTGAACCCGGTCGCGTGTTGCGGCCCGGGTCGGTCTCGATCGCGCCGAGTGGTCACAACGTCAAGGTGGGCACCAATCTTCGGGTCATCCTCTCCGAACCGTCGGAGCGCCAATTCCATGTGCCGGGTATCGACCCCGCGTTCTGCTCGGTAGCCGAATCCATTGGCCCGCACGCCATCGGGATCTTGCTGACCGGCATGGGCCGCGACGGTGCGCAGGGGCTCAAGTCGTTGCGCGACGCAGGCGCGATCACCATCGGCCAGGACGAGGCGTCGAGCGCTGTCTACGGCATGCCCGGGGTCGCCATGACGCTCGGCGGCGTCGAGCATCAGCTGCCGCTGACCGAGATCGCCGCGGCCGTCGTCCGGCTCGTCCGGAGTGCGTCGTGAAGCCGGCGTTGACCGACGACGCCTTCGATCGGCTGCGCACGTTGCTCGCCACGCGGGCCGGCCTGGTCTTCGACGACAGCCGTCGCGACTCGCTCAGCTACGCCGTCGCGGACCGCATGCATGCCTCTGGCGCGGCCACCCTCGAGGCGTATCTGGCAGTCGTCGAGCGGCCGCGTTCGCCAGAAGTGCAGGCGCTCCTCGACGACGTCACGATCCCCGAGACCTACTTCTTTCGAAACGCGCCGCAGTTCAGCGCGCTACGTGAGTTCGTCGTACCCGAGCTCATCCGCCACGCGATGGCGAACGGCCGGCGCATCCGCGTGTGGAGCGCCGGCTGCTCCAGCGGTGAAGAGGCGTACAGCATCGCGATCCTGCTGCGCGAGCTGCTGCCACCGGGCGCGTGGGACGTCAAGGTCATCGGCACGGACATCTCGACCAAGGTCGTCGCCGCTGCGCGCGCCGGTCGGTACGGCGCCCGCTCGCTGGGGCCGGTCGACGACAGGATGCTGGCCCGCTGGTTCACCCGGCTCGACGACGGCTACGTCGTCAACGACGAGATCAAGGAGATGGTGGAGTTCCGCCATCACAACCTCGTCGCTGACGCGGCGGCTCTCCCGGAACTGCAGGCCGACCTCGTGCTCTGCCGCAACGTCACCATCTACTTCAACCGCGAGACGACGCGGGCGCTGATGAAGCGGCTCTATGGTTCGCTGCGCGAAGGGGGTTACCTCTTCCTGGGTCATTCGGAAACGCTCTGGCAGATCAGCGACGACTTCCGGCTCGTCTCGCTCGGTGAAGCGTTCGTCTACCGGCGCGATGCGAGTAGCGGCAACGGGGCTGTCGCCGCCGGTGCAGCTGCCAACGCGAACGGCGCCACTCCAGCGGCGGTCCCCCCGGCCAACCCGGCGCTGTCGGCGCGGCGGACATACGTCGCGGGTCGCCGCTCCGACGACGTACCCGGTGTGCTGTTGCCGGCCCCCGTGATGGCAAAGCCGATTGTTGCGGCGCGCGCCGACGAGCATCCTCTCGATGGCGCGCGGGCGGCCCTGCGCGCCGGCAACTATGGCCGGGCCGCCGACCTCGCCGGACTCGTCTATGCGGGAGATTCGCTGAACTCCGATGCCTACATGGTGCGGGGCCTCGCGCTGACGAATCTAAGTCGCGACAACGAAGCGCTCGTCGACCTGCGCAAGGCGGTGTACGTCGACCCGCAGGCCGGGTTCGCACACTTCCTGCTCGCCGGCACTCTCGCGCGACTCGGTGACCAGGCGGCGGCGCAGCGGTCATACCGCGCAGCAGCGCAGACTCTGGGGCATAGTGCGGATGACCACGTGTCCGCCGAGATGGGCGGCCGCAAACTCAGCGAGTTGATCGACCTGTGCTGGCAGCTAGCCGGCGGAAGGCCCAGCGGTGTCTGAACTGGTGACGTTTGCGCTCGACGGGCAGCGCTATGCGACCAGGGTCGAAGAGGTGCGTGAAGTCGTTCGCCTTGCTGCGCTTGCCGTTCTCCCTGGGCTGCGCCCGCCGGTCATCGGCATCCTCGACCTGCGCGGCGCTTCGCTGCCGGTGGTCGACGTGCGCCGGACCCGTCCGCCTGACGGCAGCGGCGACGTACTCGTCGTCAGCGGAATCGCGAACGATGATTTCGGGTTCGCCTGCGACCGCGGCACCGATGTCGCGACGCACGAGAAGTTCAAGACCGAGGCGAAGCCGGCCGACGGACCGCTGACCGGACTGCCCGGCTACATCGAGTCGGTGCTACGCGCGGACGACACCGCGATCTATCTGGTGAACGTGCGTCGGATGGCCCAGGAGTACGCCGACGCCCTGGAGGTCGCGCGGGCCATCGACGTCGCGCGCGGCATGGAGATCGTCGACGTACCGCCGGCGCCGAGTATTGCCGAAGTGCCAATCGTGGCCGAACCGCCGGTTGCCGTCGAAGCGCCGCCGGTCCTAGACGTACCGCTCGAGGATGCTGCTCTCGGCGAGGCGGGAGAGGCCCTCCCGGACGCTCTTGGCGCGGGTCTCCCCGACGCCGTCGACGGCCTGGAGGTCGTCGATGTTGGCGGCGAGCAGCTTCTGCAGGCTGCCGAAGTGGTCGATGACCCGGTCGACGACAAGGCGGGGAAGCCGGGGGACCTTGGCAAGAAGCCGGTAGCCGCGCGGCGAGCACGCCGCGTCAAGCGAGTCGACCCCGCTGGCGAAGCCGACGACCTTGGCCAGTGAGGTGAGATCGAGCAGGTCGGCCGGGCTCTGCACGTCGAGGTCGGTGAGCACTGTTTCAACCGGCCGGCTCTTCTTGGTGCTCGGCGCGTAGTCGCGCACGATGAGTTCGCGGTCCTGCTCGACCCCGGCCATCAGCTCGTCGAGTTGCAGGCTGAGCAGGCGGCCGTCGGTGCCGAGCTCGACGACGTAGCCCTCGATCTCTCTGGCGATGCGCCGAACCATTTCGATGCGCTGCAAAACGCTGACCGCATCCCGGACGGTGCCGAGGTCCTCGACTTCGAGCGCTGACAGGGTGCCGGCGACTTCGTCGAGTCGCAGCTTGTACCGCTCCAGGGTGGCGAGGGCCTGGTTGGCGCGGGAAAGGATGGCGGCGCTCTGGTCTAGGACGTAGCGCCGGCCGTCGACGTACAGCGCGATGATCTGCATCGACTGGCTGACCGAGATGACGGGGTAGCCAGTCTGCTTGGCCACCCGTTCCGCGGTGCGGTGGCGAGTGCCCGACTCTTCGGTGGGGATGCTCGGGTCCGGAACCAGGTGGACTGCCGCGCGAAGGACCTTCGTGGCGTCGTCGTTCAGGACGATCGCACCGTCCATCTTGGCCAGCTCGCGAAGGCGGGTAGCGGAGAAGTCGACGTCGAGGACGAATCCGCCGGTGCTCAAGCTCTCGACGACTCGGTCGTAGCCGAGCACGATCAGGCCGCCAGTGTTGCCGCGCAGGATCCGCTCGAGGCCGTCACGGAGTGCAGTGCCGGGCGCAGCAGCCGCCAGCGTCGCCAGCAGCTTCTCGTCGCGTTCGGTCGTGACCACCGGGCTCCTCGTCGTCTCGACAGCGCGCAGCGGCGGTGCGCCCCGTTGCACTGGGACGGAGTCTACGAGCGGATCGGCGGTCA
>JBDSAK010000227.1:0-11175 GCA_039922195.1 Mycobacteriales bacterium | reverse complement strand
CGTACGCCGGGCGATCGGGTCCGCGGAGCTGCCGGTCGGTGCGTACAAGGACGTCTGGGCACGCATCGCCTGGGCGTTCTCGAGCGACGACTCGGTCTGGGCGTTCGACCTGATGAACGAGCCCGTGGCGATGCCGAGCGCACCGAAGCGGCCGTCCGCTCAACTCTGGGAGCAGGCGTCGCAGGCGGCTCTGGGTGTCATCAGGCGGACCGGCGACAAACGGCTGGTGATCGTCGCCGGCTACAACTGGTCGGGCATGGGCTCGTGGGCCGCGAACCACCCGGCGTCGTGGATCAAGGACAGTGCTCGCAACTTCATGTACGAGGCGCATCAGTACTGGAACTCCGCGGGTTCCGGCGTCTACCTCGGCTACGACGAGGAGCTCGCGCGGGCCGAAGCCGCCCCGGCCACCGTCCAGCGATCGTTGCTGCGCACGGCCCGCTGACCGCGTTTTGCCGCGTTTTGCTCGCGGCGTCGACAATCACGGCATGGCCGAATCCTCGCCGCGAATGCGAATCTCCGTTCGGGCGGTCCTCGACGCACTGCTCCTCGGGCTGATTCCGCTGGCCGGAAGCGTGCTGACGATGGTGGTCGGCTATCGGTACCGGGAGGGATATTTCAGACCGGCCACCTTCTTCATCGAGGGCACGCCGTTCCTGGTCGCCGCGGTCGCGTTCCCTGCCGGCTTGCCGATCTGGGTCGCGACGGGGCGGCGCACGAAGATCGCTGTGGTCGTCGCGATGACGCTGGTCGCGGCCATCGCCGCCGGCATCGTCGTCGCAGCCGACGATCTGGAGGCCGGGCTGCCCTTCGTCTGGGTTGTCTTCATCGCGCTTCCGCTGGCTGCGGTCGTCGCCCTTGCCCAGCTGGCGCGCACCGTTCAGCCACGGCAGTGGGGCGCGCGCCGCACCCAGGACTAATCGGACTCGATCGTCTGGAACGACGAAAGCCGCAGGCGGTTGCCTGCGGCTGTTCGCGTGAGCAGCTGTTGTGTCGGAGAAGGGACTTGAACCCTCATGCCCTTACGGGCACACGGCCCTCAACCGTGCGCGTCTGCCAATTCCGCCACTCCGACGTCCGCACCGGCCTAAGCCGGGGCGAGCAGGAACGATACCCGTCCGAGCGGGCGCGCGCTAAAGCGATCCCGCGTCCCGGCCCGGGTGGGCGCTCGGTCGATCGGCCCGGTTTTGCGCCGGCGCGCGCCACAGCGCGACCGCCGCTCGCCGTGGGAAAGTGCACCCTCCTAGTGCACCGGCGCGAGAGGAGTCCCGTGCGCAGCCGGCCCGCCCCTGCCAGGTCACGCGCGCTGCCGCTCGCCGGTTGCCTCGCCCTGCTGCTCGCGCCGGCGTGCTCCGGTCAGGACGGCGAGTCGCGCGCCAAAGCGTCGCGCGCGCCGGCGACCGCTACCGCCGGCACCCCTGCGGCGGCGACAGCGGGATCGCTGTGGTCGGCGATCAGCCGCGACCGCGCGAGGGGTGTCGCCCACTCGAGCAGCGCCCCTTGGTATCGGACGGCTCGCGAGGCCATGCCGACGACGGTGTTTCGGGTCAACGGAGTGATGGACAACCGCTACGTCTCCGATCTGTTCGTCGTCGCGCGCGTCACGTCGGTCGAGGGCGGTCGCTCGTACAGCTGGCCGAACGGGCCGGACGTCGCGGGGGCCCCGTCGGGCAAGAAGGTGCACGCGTTCAACGCGAGCGATGCCGACGTGTCCACCGTCTACATCACGGCCACGGTGGAGCGCTCAGTGGCACGCGCGAGCGACCTACCCGCTGGTACGTCGGTGCGCCTCGGGATCACCATGCTCGGCAAGGCGGACCTCAAGAGCTTCCAGGCGGATGTCCCGGGCACCAGGATCGCGGCGCTGCTGGTCGCGAATGAGCGGTCGGCGTACCCGGAGGACCCCGATGTGTTCGGCATCCTCGAGAACGGTGACTTGCTCGGCCGGATCGACGATCAGGACGTCGTGACCTTCCCTGCCTGGGAACGCGGCCCGCGAGACGGCGCGGGCGCCCTGGTCGGTGTGCCGCTGACGGAGTTGCTGAGCCCGGTCACCCCGATCGCCGTGAAATCGCCCTGACCGGCGCCGGCCGACGTGCAGGCGCTTGCCGGGCCGATCCGGCAGGATGGGAGGCCGAGCCGAGGAGGCGCTGTGACCGAGGTTGTCGATCTGTGCCGTGACCTGATCCGCATCGACACGTCCAACCCCGGCAAGAAGGAGCGGCCCGCGGCGGAGTACGTCGCCGCGAAGCTCGAGGAGGTCGGCCTCGATACGACGCTGTTCGAGAGCGACCCCGGTCGGGCGACCGTCGTCGCGCGGATCCCCGGCGTCGATCGCGAACGCGGCGCGCTGCTCATCCACGGGCATCTCGACGTCGTACCGGCGGACAAGGCCGACTGGTCGGTCGACCCCTTCGCGGGCGAGATCAAGGACGGCTGCCTGTGGGGGCGCGGCGCGGTCGACATGAAGGACATGGTCGCGATGACGCTGGCGACCGCGCGCGCCTATCAGCGCGACGGCCGCAAGCCGCCGCGCGACATCGTGCTCGCCTTCGTCGCCGACGAGGAGGCGGGGGGCTACAAAGGCGCGAAGGTCCTTGCGAGTGACCATCGGCACCTGCTCGAGGGCTGCACGGAGGCGATCAGCGAGGTCGGCGGCTTCAGCGTCAGCGTCGGCAACGACCGGCGGCTGTACCCGATCGAGACCGCGCAGAAGGGCATGGCCTGGATGCGCCTGACCGCGCACGGGCGGGCCGGGCACGGCTCGATGATCAACGACGACAACGCGGTGACGACATTGTGCGAGGCCGTCGGGCGCCTGGGTCGTACGACGTTCCCCATTCACGTCACGCCGACGGTGCGCACCTTCCTCGGCGAGGTCAGCGACGCCCTGGGCATCGAGTTCGACCCAGACGATCTCGAAGCGACTATCTCGAAACTCGGCTCGCTCGCGCAGATCATCGGCGCCACGATCCGCAACACCGCGAATCCGTCGATGCTCGAAGCGGGCTACAAGGTCAACGTCATCCCGCAGTCCGCGTCGGCGATCGTCGACGGCCGGTTCCTCCCCGGCTTCGAGAAGGAGTTCGAGGAGGAACTCGACGCCGTCCTCGGCCCGGAGATCACGCGCGAGTACATCAACTACGACATCGCCATCGAGACGTCGTTCGACGGCGCGCTTGTCGACGCGATGTGCAACGCGCTGAAGGCCGAGGACCCCGGTGCGCGGCCGGTTCCCTACACGTTGTCCGGCGGGACCGACGCCAAGAGTTTTGCGCCGCTGGGCATTCGCTGCTTCGGCTTCTCGCCGCTGCGGTTGCCGGCCGAGCTCGACTTCGCCGGCATGTTCCATGGCGTCGACGAGCGGGTGCCGCTCGACGCACTCGAGTTCGGGGTGCGCGTGCTCGATCGATTCATCGCGACCTGCTGATGCGGCTGGGGCTCAACCTCGGGTACGCCGGCGCGGCGGATGCCGAAGGATCGGTCGTGCTCGCGCTCGAAGCAGAACGCCTCGGCTACGACATCGTCTGGGCAGCCGAGGCGTACGGATCCGACGCCGCGACGGTGCTCGCCTGGATCGGCTCGGCGACCACGCGGATCAAGCTCGGCTCGGCGGTCTTCCAGATTCCGGCCAGGACCGCGGCGATGACCGCCATGACCGCAGCCACCCTCGACAACCTCTCCGGCGGCAGGTTCTCGCTCGGACTCGGCCTGTCCGGGCCGCAGGTGTCCGAAGGCTGGCACGGGGTGCGGTACGACGCGCCGCTGCAACGCACCCGCGAGTACGTCGACGTCGTCCGGATGATGCTCGGCGGCGAGCGGGTGCGCTATCAGGGTGCGCACATCACCCTGCCGCTTCCGGACGGACCCGGTAAGGCGCTCTCGCTGGCACTGCGGCCGGGGCATCACCTGCACTCGCTCCCCGGTGGCCGGGGGATCCCGATCTACCTGGCTGCCATGGGACCCAAGAATCTTGCGCTGGCCGGCGAACTCGAGGCCAACCTGCTGCCACTGTTCTTCGCGGCCGAGCACGCCGACTACTGGCTCGCGCCGTACCTGGACGCCCGCGAGCGAGTCACGGCAGAGCGCGGCGGATGCGACATTGCGCCGACGTTCCCGCTCGTCATCGCTGACGACATCGCAGCTGCCGCCGACGTCGTGCGGCCGAACGCCGCGCTGTACGTCGGCGGCATGGGATCGCGCGAGAAGAACTTCTACGCCGAGCTGGCTGGCCGATACGGCTACGAAACGCAGGCGCGCGTCGTACAGGACCTGTTCCTGTCCGGCGACAAGGCCGGCGCCGAAGCTGCCGTGCCATTCGAGTTCATCGACAAGACCTCGTTGATCGGCGCGGTCGATCGGGTCGCCGATCGGTTGCAGGCGCTGCGCGACGTCGGAGTCACAACTGTGTCGGTGACTCTGTTCGGTGCCACAGTGCACGAGCGCATCGAACAGTTGCGATCGTGCGCGGCGGCGTTCGACAAGGCGGGAGTCGGTCAGTGAGTGGCGCGTTGCTAGCGGCGTCCGGGGGCTGTCTGCCCGATGCGGCGTTCGACATCAGCACCCTTCAGGCCGCGGTCCTCGGCATCACGCAGGGGCTGACCGAGTTCCTGCCGATCTCCTCCAGCGGACACCTCATCGTCGTACCGTGGGCGTTCGGCTGGGACGAGATCTACTGCGCGGAAGCGGGCAACAAGTTCTTCGACATTGCGCTGCACATCGGCACGTTCGTCGGCGCCGCCCTCTATCTGCGGCGCGACCTGTCTCGGTTGATCCGCGCGTTCTTCGCGAGTCTTTCCGCGCGGTCGGTCACGACACAGGACCAGCGCATGGCGTGGTACCTCGTGCTCGCCACGATTCCTGCCGCCTTGATCGGCGCCGTACTCGAGGGCCCGATCACCGAGCACCTCGGCAAGCCGTGGCAGATTGCGATCCTGCTGGCGATCTTCGGGGTGCTGTTGTACGTCGTCGACACACGGGTCGTGCAGGAGACGCCGTACGACGGCATGACGCGAAACCAGGCGCTGGGCATGGGTGTCGCACAAGCGCTCGCGCTCGCGCCGGGAGTTTCTCGCTCGGGCGCCACGATCACCGCGGCGAGGGCAATGGGCGTGACGCGTGACGCGGCCGCGCGGTTCTCGTTCCTGCTCAGTCTGCCGATCACGCTCGGCGCGGCGCTGTATTCCGCGGTGACCCTCGGCGACACCGGCGGGCTCGACGGGCAGGGCACACAGTTCGCCGTCGGCATCGTTTTCTCGGGTATCAGCGGCGCGCTCGCCGTCTGGGGCGTGCTGCGCATCATCCGCACCCGTTCGTACGGCGACTTCGCGCTCTACCGAGTCGTTGCGGCCGCCGCGATCCTGATCGCGATCGCCACCGGCGTACGACCGGGATCGTTCTGATGACGACACTGCTGCTCGTTCGGCACGGTCTCACCAAGCTGACCGGGCCGGTGCTCGCGGGCTGGACGCCCGGCATCGATCTCGACGCGCGCGGCCAAGCGCAGGCCCGCGCGGTCGGCGAGCGGCTGCGCGAGATTCCGCTCGCCGCGATCGTCAGCTCGCCGCTGGAGCGTTGTGCGCAGACCGCCGCCGCGATTTCTGCGGGCCGCGACATCGAGGTCAGCACCGACGAACGCGTGGGGGAAGCGCAATACGGCGACTGGACCGGCGGCGAACTCAAGCGGCTTGCCAAGGATCCGCTCTGGCGCAGTGTCCAGGCGCACCCGTCGACCGTGACGTTCCCCGGCGGCGAGTCGCTCCGCGGCATGTCCGCGCGAGCCATCGACGCGGTCCGCGACTGGAACGCCAACGTCGGCGATGCGACGTACGCCGTGGTCAGTCACGGCGATGTGATCAAGGCACTCGTGGCCGACGCGCTCGGGTTGCACCTCGACCTGTTCCAGCGGATCCAGGTCGACCCGTGCTCGGTTACCGTGATTCGTTACACGCAGCTGCGTCCCTTCCTGGTGCGGCTCAACGACGTCGGGAGCCTCGCGGACTTGCTCCCGCCGAAGAAGAAATCGCGGCGCAAGCCGAGCTCGGATGCCCCGGTCGGTGGCGGAGCGGGCGGGCAGCTGTGATGCTGCGCAGCACCTGACCAGACTGGAGATTCGAGTGCCCCGCCAGATCTTCACGTTCACCGAACCCGAGCGCTTCATCGTCGGCACGGTCGGGCAGCCGGGCGAACGGGTGTTCTACCTGCAAACCAAGCAGGGCGCGCAGGTCGTGTCCGTCGCACTGGAGAAGCTCCAGGCCCAGGTGCTGGCCGAACGCCTCGACCAGCTGCTCGACGAGGTCCGCCGCCGCGGCAGCGAGATCCCGGTGGTCGGCGATCTCGAGGACGTAGCGCCGCTCGACCAGCCGATCATGGAGGAGTTCCGGGTCGGCACGATGAGCCTGGCCTGGGACGAGGAAGGCAGCGTTGTCGTCATCGAGGCGCACGCGCAGACCGAGGACGGCGCCGATGTCCCGGACGAAGACGACGCCGAAGGCCCCGACATGCTGCGCGTGAGCATCACGGCGGCGTACGCGAGATCGTTCGTGAAGCGCGCCCAACGCGTCGTGCAGGCCGGGCGTCCGCCGTGCCCGCTGTGCGGCCTGCCGCTCGATCCGGAAGGCCACATCTGTCCGCGGCAGAACGGCCACCGCCACTGAGCGGCGGCACTCACCGCAAACTTGACCCGCCAGACCGACAACCCGCTGTTTCGCCGACGGCTTCGGCCTCACGTACCCCTAGCAGCCAACCGGCCCGTTCCGACTTGTGTGCCGTTCGGGACGGGACACGCCGCGCCCGCGTGGCGTGTCGGTGCGCAACTGCACACCAGTGGACGGAAGGCGGCGCAAGCAAGCGTGTCGGGGGCCAGGTAGGTGCAAGATTGCGGTCGGGAGGCGCAATGACGATCGCCAACGTTGATATGGCCGCCGCGTGGGACGGCGACGAAGGGGCCCGCTGGGCGGAGAACGCCGACCGGTACGAGACCACCAGCGCGGCGTACCGGAGCGCACTTCTCGCTTCGGCCGGCCTCGGGCCGGACTCGGTTGTTCTCGACATCGGATGCGGCACCGGTCGCTCGACCCGGGAGGCGGCCCGGATCGCGGCGTCGGGCTCGGCGCTCGGCGTCGACCTCTCCTCGCGGATGCTCGCCCGCGCTCGCGAGCGGGCGGCCGCCGAAGGGCTCGCCAACGTCCGCTTCGAGCAGGCCGATGCGCAGGTGCACCCGTTCGAACCGGGCGCGTTCGACGTGGTGATCAGCAGCTTCGGCTGGATGTTCTTCGCCGATCCGGTGGCGGCGCTGGCCAATATCGGTCTGGCGCTCCGGCCTGCGGGGCGGGTCGCGCTGCTGGCCTGGCGCGAGCTGCCGCGCAACGAATGGGTCGTCGCGGTCCGCACTGCCCTGGCGGCCGGCCGGGAGCTGCCCACTCCGCCCGCGGATGCGCCGGGGCCGTTCGCCTTCGCGAGGCGAGAGCGCGCGCAGGACGTGCTCGGCCGGGCCGGGTTCGTCGACGTCCGTTTTGACGACGTCGCGGAGCCACTGACTTTCGGGCGCGACGCGGACGACGCGTTCTCTTTCATGAGCACCTTCGGGATGACCAGCGGCCTGACGGCCGATCTTGACGAAGCCACCCGGACCACCGCGTTGGACGCGCTGCGTCGCACCGTGCAGGAGCACGAGACCGAGGACGGCGTTCGCTTCGCCGGGTCGGCGTGGCTGATCACAGCGCGGCCGTCGGGTGCGTCTGGTTGAGTCAGCAGTCGCGCGCGCATCGTCTCGGTCCCCGACAATGAGGCCATGACGTCCGACGTACCGGAAGCTCCGAGCGACGACGCCGCGGCGGTCGATCTCGGCCGGGCGCTGGCCCTGCTGCGCGACGGCGAGCTGGAGATCGAGGGCCGCCTGGTCGACGCGTCCAACACGACGTTGTTCTGTGCGGTTTCGGACGGCGAACTGCGAGCCGCCTGCGTCTACAAGCCGGTGCAGGGTGAACGGCCGCTGTGGGATTTCCCGGACGGGACGCTCGCGATGCGCGAGGTCGCGGCGTACGCCGTTTCCGTCGCGACCGGCTGGAACGTCGTACCGCCCACCGTGTTGCGTGACGGGCCGCTCGGCCCGGGCATGGTGCAGCTCTGGATCGACGTCGACGAGACCATTGATCTGTTGGAGTTGGCCCGGTCGAAGCGGCCGCCGCTACGCCGGATGGCGTTGCTCGACGCCATCATCAACAACGCCGACCGCAAGGGCGGACACCTGCTGCCGCTGCCCGATGGGCACGTGTTCGGCGTCGACCACGGCGTGTGTTTCGCCGTCGAGCCGAAGCTGCGCACATTGCTCTGGCAGTGGCGTGGCCAGCGCATCGACCCTGAGGAACTCGATGTCCTCACCGGCCTGCACGCGAGCTTGACGGGCGAGCTGGGTACGGCGCTGCGTTCGCTGCTCTCCGACGAGGAGGTGCGCGCAACGGACGACCGCATCCGGCTGCTTCTCAAGAACGGCTGCTTCCCGTTCCCGCACCCCGACTGGCCCGCGATCCCTTGGCCGCCGTTCTAGCTACGCGATCCACATGCCCCTGACCAATAGGTAGGCTGGCGGCATGCAGTCCTGGTATGCGACACCGCCCGTTCCGATTCCTGGCACGCCTGTCCCAGCGCAGGTTTGGGACACCGCGAGCGGGGCGATGCGACCCGCGGCCGAAGGTGACACCGCGACGATGTACGTCTGCGGTATCACGCCGTACGACGCCACCCACCTCGGTCACGCCGCGACTTACGTCGCGTACGACGTCCTGCACCGCGTGCTGCTCGACAACGGCAAGCGTGTCGTCTACGTGCAGAACGTCACCGACATCGACGACGACATCCTCAAGCGGGCGGGCGAGACCGGCACCGACTGGGCGGTCCTCGCGAAGCGCGAGACGACGCTGTTCCGCGCGGACTTGGCGGCGATCAACGTGCTACCGCCGACGCAGTACCTCGGCGCAGTGGAGTCGATGAGCTCGATCGTCGACCTCATCTCGCGGATGCACGATGCCGGTGCGGCGTACGAGCTCGAGGGTGACCTGTACTTCTCGGTGGCCAGCGCCGATGGTTTTGGCACCGTCGCGGGACTCGACGCGGACACGATGCGCGCGCTGTCAGCCGAGCGCGGGGGAGACCCCGACCGGCCGGGCAAGAAAGACCCGCTCGACCCGCTGCTCTGGTACGCGCAGCGCCCCGGCGAGCCGGGCTGGGACTCGCCGTGGGGTCCGGGCCGACCGGGCTGGCACGTGGAGTGTGCGGCGATTGCGCTGACGACGCTCGGCATGCCGATCGACATCCAGGGGGGCGGCACCGACCTCGCCTACCCGCACCACGAAATGTGCGCCGCAGCCGCCCAGGTGGCCACCGGGACCTGGCCGTTCGCGCGGTCGTTCGTGCACACCGGCATGGTCGCGCTCGAGGGCGTCAAGATGAGCAAGTCGCTGGGCAACCTGGTGTTCATCCGCGACCTGCGCGCCGAGTTCGCGCCGGCCGCCGTACGCCTCGCGCTGCTCGCGCATCATTACCGCAGCGACTGGACCTGGACGGACGCCGACATCACTGCAGCCGTGGACCGCCTTGCCCTGTGGCGCGTGGGCATTGCGGGCGCGCCGGCCGGCCGCGCCGACGAGGTGATCGCCGAGATGCGGGCGCACCTGGCCAACGACCTCGACGCACCGGCGGCGTTGGCTGCGGTTGATGCCTGGGCGAGGGCGTCGGTCGATGCGGGCGGGGCAGACACGCGAGCAGGCAAGCCGTTGAAGCAGGCGATCAACTCGCTGCTCGGCGTCGCCGTCTAATTCCGGAAAGCGTTCGCCCCGGCGACGAACACTGTGCGACCATGATCGAGCTGGCGCCGGACCCCGATCCCGGGGAGACCCGCCTGCCGACACGCGCAACCGCGGCCGACCCCGGCGCTGGCGCGGCAGCGATTGCCGCTCACCCGCCTGGTGGTAGTCGCGTTGTCGCGGAGGTGGCACATGCAGCCCATTCCCGAACGGGATCGCACTCCGAGACCGCCTTCCCCGTGGACCGGATCGCGGCACGAGGTGCACCACAGTTGGCAGCTCGACCAGGTCCGTAGCCTGACGGACGCCGCCGGCGTACTCGCAGAGATCGCCGCGGAACTCACCGCGGCGCATGCGGCGGGCTGGTCGCTCCAGCAGCCGATGCGCGGCGGCCATCTCATCGCGGCTCGGCCGTCGCGACGCCAGCGCGTCGGGTCGCCGGCCGGCGGCTCGGCCGGGCGCGACGCCGACGCCGACGCGCCGACAATCCCGCGGTGGCGACTTCGCCTTGTCGACGAGCCTTCGGTCACCGGCGACGAGGTGCTCGATGTCGCTGCGGCGGCACGGACGTCCGTCCTGTACGCCGCAGCAAGCGGAAACATCGAGTGGCACAGCGGACCATCGGTGTCCGCGACTCTCCTTGCCGACATTGCGGCTCAGCTTGATTCCGACGTCCTCGGTGACCGGCTGTGGGCGGTCGCTCCCGCCCGCATCGGACCTGCTGTGGACCTGGTGGCAAACGGCAGCGCGCTGATGGTGCACGCCGTTGCCAACGGGGCGCTGGTCCGGACCGAAGAGGTGGTGAGTTTCGAACACGGGGCCGACCGCGCCGAGACACTGCTCGGGGCCGCGGCGGCGTACCAACGGCTTGCGCGTGCGCTGGAGGCGATGGTCGCAGCGGGCGGCCGGCTCAGCGCTGTCGACGACGGCTTGCTGCATGTCTCCTACGGCGTCGGGTGATCGAGCCAGCCGGGACCACCACACTGTTCGGTACGACGGTCTGTCGGCTCCGCGCCGCGGGGTGCGTTTTCGCCGAGGACGAAGCGTCCGAACTGCTGCGCGCGACACGTGATCCGAGTCGCCTCGACCTACTCACCAGGCGCCGCGAGGAAGGCGAGCCATTGGAGCATGTTCTCGGCTCGATGCGGTTCGGTCGGCTGCGACTTGCCGTCGGCCCCGGGGTCTTCGTGCCGCGGCAACGATCGCTGCTGCTCGCGCGGCTGGCCGCCCGGCTGGCGCGCGCGCGGCGGGCGTCCGTGTTGCTGGAGGCCTTCGCTGGTGCGGCACCGATAGCGAGCAGCGTGGCGCGCGCAGTTCCGTCGGTGTCGGCGCACGCCAGTGATGTCGACGCGGCGGCGCTGCGTTTCGCGCG
>JBDSAK010000226.1:0-3049 GCA_039922195.1 Mycobacteriales bacterium | reverse complement strand
CGACCCGGTGTTCGCCGAGAAGTTCCTCGGCTTCATCATCGCCGAGGTCATCCACCACCACGAGCAGATCGCCCGCGGCTCCTCGACGTGACCCCTCTCCCGCAGCACGAGTACCACTAGCCCCACTAGCCCCTCGAACCACTCGACTCACTGGGCGGCTCGGTGCACGGGTCCCGGCGCTGCCGCTTGTAGGGTGACGGGACCCCGAGCGTGACCCGAGGAGAACCCCCACCCGTGTACGTCAAAAGTCTGACGATGAAGGGCTTCAAGTCCTTCGCGTCCGCGACCCACGTACGCCTGGAGCCGGGCATCACGTGCATCGTCGGCCCCAACGGGTCCGGCAAGTCCAACGTCGTCGACGCCCTCGCGTGGGTGATGGGCGAGCAGGGCGCCAAGTCGCTGCGCGGCGGCAAGATGGAGGACGTCATCTTCGCCGGCACCGCCGGCCGTCCGCCGCTCGGCCGGGCCGAGGTCAGCCTCACCATCGACAACACCGACGGCGCCTTGCCCATCGAGTACGCCGAAGTGACCATCTCGCGGCTCATGTTCCGCTCCGGCGAGAGCGAGTATGCGATCAACGGCACCAAGTGCCGCCTCGTCGACGTACAGGAACTGCTCTCCGACTCCGGCATCGGCCGCGAACTGCACGTCATCATCGGCCAGGGCCAGCTCGATGCGGTGCTGTCGGCGCGACCGGAAGACCGGCGCGGGTTCATCGAGGAAGCGGCCGGCATCCTCAAGCACCGCAAGCGCAAGGAAAAGGCGCTGCGCAAGCTCGAGGCGATGCAGGCCAACCTGACCCGGCTCACCGACCTGACCGGCGAGTTGCGCCGCCAGCTCAAACCGTTGGGCAAGCAGGCTGAGGTGGCCAAGCGCGCGGCCGACATCCAGGCGACGTTGCGTGACTCGCGGCTGCGCATCGCCGCGGACGACCTGATCGCGCTGCGCTCCGTATTGGAGACCGAGCTGCGCGACGAGGACGAGGTGCGGTCGCGGCGTACCCAGGCCGAGTCCGCGCTGGCGACGGCGGAACAGAAGGAACGCGAACTCGAAGAAGCGGTCGCGGCCAGTTCGCCAGCGCTGGCCCGTGCACAGGAGTGCTACTACCGGCTCGCGTCGTTGCGCGAGCGCTTCCGCGGTACGGCGAGCCTGGCCGGCGAGCGCCAGCGGCACCTGTCCGAGGACCTCGAAGCCGAGACGCGCGAGGGCCGCAGCCCCGAGGATCTCGATCGTGAGGCGGATTCGGTCCGAGCCATGGAGGCGGCGGTCCGCGAGACGCTCACCGAGGGCGTCGTCCGGCTGCGAGGTGCGACCGAGCGCCGGCAAGGTCTCGAGGTCGCGCTGCACGAGGAGGAACGCCGTCTGGTCACCGCGGTCCGTGCCCAGGCCGACCGCCGCGAGGGACTGGCCCGGCTGACCGGCGAGGTCGGCGCTCTGCGCAGTCGTTCCGCGGCGGCTGAGCAGGAGATCGGCCGGTTGCAGGCCGCGATCCGGGCGGCGGCCGACCGGGCCGAACGCTCGAAGGCGGAGTTCGAGACCCTGCAGGGGCAGATCTCCGAGGTGGAGCGCGGCGAGCTTGGCCTCGACGAGCGCTACGAACTCCTCAACGACCAGGTCGGGCAGGCGACGACGCTCGTCGAGTCGTTGCTCGCGCAGGACCGCGAGGCGGAGAAGGAGCGGGCGTTCTGGTCCGCTCGATACGACGCGCTCGAGATGAGCCTCGCCCGTAAGGACGGCGGTGGTGCCTTGCTCGCGGCAGGGGAGCGGCTGCCCGGACTCCTCGGGACCGTTGCGTCCTTGCTCTCGGTCGAGCCCGGTTGCGAGGCGGCCATCGCGGCCGCGCTCGGCTCTCTCTCCGATGCAGTCGCCGTAGCGACGACGCATGACGCGATTGCCGCGCTGTCGCTGCTCAAGGCGGACGACGGCGGACGGGCGGCGCTCCTCGTGGGCGGGTCCGGCGAGGCGGTGCGTTCCGGCACCCAGCTCCCCGGCGGGGCTCGGTGGGCGCTCGACGTCGTCTCGGTGCCGCGGGAGATCGCCGGTGCCGTCGGGCGCGTGCTCGGCGCCGTCGTCGTCGTACCGGACCTTGCGCTGGCCGAGAGTGTGATCCGCGCTGATTCGACACTGACTGCCGTGACCCTGGCCGGCGACGTACTCGGCGGGCACTACGCGGCCGGTGGCAGCGCGTCGGCGCCGTCGACGATCGAGATCCACGCAGCGGCTGAAGAGGCCCGGACCAAGGTCGGCGAGGCCACCCGACGGGCCGAACGCCTTCGCTTCTCGCTCGCGTCGGCGCGCACCGAGGTCGACCGCCTGCAGGCCGAGGCCGACGACGTACTCGGCTCGCTGCACGACTCGGATGCGCGGATGGCCGGCGTGGCCGAGCAGCTCGGGCAGCTCGGATCGGCGCAGCGCGCCGCAAGTGACGAAGCGGCCCGGCTGCAGCGGGCGCTCACCGACGCGGGCGCCGCGCGGGACCGGGACCTCGAAGGCCTGTCGGCCTTGGAAGCGCGCCTGACCGTGGCCGAGGCCGCGCCCGACGACACCGAGCCGTCGACCGAGGATCGAGATCGGGTCGCTGGCGAACTCACCGAGGTACGCGCGGCCGAGGTCGAGGCGCGGATGGCGGTGGTCGCTGCGGAAGAACGCTCCAACGCACTCGGCGCGCGCGCGGATGCCCTCGAACGAGCGGCGCAGGCCGAGCGCGCGGCCCGCGAGCGCTTCGCCGCGTTGCGCGAACGGCGCGCCCGCGGCGCCCTGGTTGCGGCTGCGGTCGCCGTCGCTTCCGCGGATGCACTGGGCCGCATGGAGATGTCGATCGCGTCGGCGGCCGCGGAGCGCGAGGCCGTGGAGCAGCGGCGACGGGAGCAGGACGCTGCACTGATCGCCGTACGCAGCCGGCGACGAGAGCTTGCCGCCGAGGTCGATTCGCTCACCGATGTCGCGCACCGCGACGAGCTGGCGCGGGCGGAGCAGCAGATGCGGATCGAGACGCTGGAAAGTCGGTGCGCGGACGACTTCGGCATCGCCGCCGAAACCGTCCTGGCCG
>JBDSAK010000225.1:0-13172 GCA_039922195.1 Mycobacteriales bacterium | reverse complement strand
GGCGCGCTCGTCGTCGTCGGAGCGCTGGTGCTCGCCGCGCCGTACCTCGCCCCAACGTTCGGCCGGCTCGACACCCCACCGGTCGCCGTCACCGGCGGGTGTGCGTCGGTCCAGGAGCGCGCGCTCCTGGCTGTCCATCGGGCCGGGCGTGAGGAAGCTCGCGGCGCTGCCGGTGACCCTGAAGCGCTCGGCCGGTGCCCCCTGGACGAAGCTGCCGGACAGATGCGACCGGACGCCGTTCGAGTGCAGCAGTGCCGCGAAGAACTCGTCGTCGAGACCCGAGTCGCGGACGTGCATCTCGGCGTACACCGACGTGACGGGTCCGAACGCGACGAGCGCCTGGTCGAACAGGTGGGCGCCGAAGTCGAGCAGCGCGCCGCCGCCGGACCGGCCCGGTCCAGGGCTCGGCGTGAACCGCTCGAAAGAGGAGTCGAAGCGGCTGACGTCGCCGAGCGTGCCCTCACCCAGCAACCGGCGAACCGTCAGGAAGTCAGAGTCCCAACGGCGGTTCTGATAGGGGCTCAGTGCAATACCGAGCGACTCGGCCAGCTCGACCGTCTCGCGAGCGGATGCGGCGTCGAGCGCGAACGGTTTGTCGCACACGACGGCGATGCCGGCGCGCAAGGCCTGCTGCGCCAGCGGCGCGTGCGTGTCGGCAGGCGTCGAGATGGCGACCGCGTCGACGCCGGCTGTGATGAGGTCCTCGAGCGAGCCGTACGCGGGTACGCCGGGATGCTCCTCTTCAAGCTGTGCCCTGCGCAGCGGCGCTTGGGTCACGACGCCGACGAGCTCGCAGCCGGGTGCCGACGCGATGAGCGGAGCGTGAAAGTACCGCCCCCCGAAGCCGTATCCGAGAAGACCGAAGCGCACACGAGTCGACATGTCCGGGAAGTCTACGGAACGAGCAAACCCACAGGTGGTCTGCCACGGATCCGTCGCTTCAGCTGAATCGATGCGCCTATCCTTTCGCGGCCCGTCCTGATCTGTGGCAGGTCTCGCGCTGCTCCTAGGCTGGCCCAAGATCATTGCTGCCACAGATCGTTTGGCGGCGGGAGCCGGAGCCGGAGCGGGAGCGGGAGCCGGAGCGGGAGCCGGAGCGGGAGCGGGAGCCGGAGCGGCGGCTGAAGCGGGAGCGGCGGCTGGAGCGGGAGCAGGAGCGGGAGCGGAAGCTGGAGCTGGAGCGGAAGCTGGAGCTGGAGCGCGACGCTGGGCCCCGGGAATCAGTTGTCGTAGAAGTTGCGCTCCCAGCGGTGGCTCGCGAGAACCGCGCGCTGCTTCTCGGTGAGGGGTCGCCCGTCACTCGTTGCAGCATTTCGCTCGACGTTGCGAATTGTGCGCATGCCCGCGATGACCGTCGACACGGCTGGCTGGTCGAGAACGAAGCGCAGGGCGATGTCCGCGACGTCATCGGTGCTGATTCCGAGGTCGGCGCACAACGCGTCGACGTGCGCCTCGACCTGAGCTGCCCGATCGCCGCCGAAGAACGTCGCCCGGAAATCCCCTTCGGGGAACGTGGTGTCGGCGCGGACCCGACCGGTGAGGCCACCCTCGTCGAGCGCGACCCGAACGATGACGCCGACGCCGTACTCGATGCACACCGGAAACAGCTGCTCCAGCGGTGCCTGGTGAAAAACGTTGAAGATGACCTGCACCGTGTCGACCACGCCGGTACGAATCAGCTCGATCGCGTTGTCCGGTTGGTAGTCGTTGATCGAGACGCCGAAGAACCGGATGGTACCGGCCCGCTTGAGCTCGTCGATCGTCTCGAGCCAGTCGCCACGCCCCACCCAGTCGTCGTTCCACACGTGCAGCTGGAGTACGTCGAACGCGTCCAGGCCCGATTCGCGCAGGCTCGTTTCGACTGATGAGCGGATGTGCTCGCCCGGAAAGACGTTCATCGGGTCGAGGCCGTCGGGGGCCGGCCACACCCTGTTCTTCGGCGCGACCTTGGTGGCGACGTACACCTCGTCAGCCGCGTGCTCCCGCAGGACCCGGCCGCAGATTCGCTCGCTCTCGGAGTAGCCCCGCGCGGTGTCGACGAAGTTGACTCCGAGCTCGATTGCCCGGTGCAACGCCCGGATCGATTCGTCTTCCTGCGCACCGACCCAGCCCGAGCCCGCGCCGCCGATGCCCCACGCGCCGAATCCGATCTCGGACACGGACAAGTCAGTCTTACCGAGTGGGCGGCTGTGCATACTTCCTCCAGGGGCGCTGAACTCTTCGCTCGAACCTAATCTCCGCACCACCCTTGCCGACATGACATGAGGAGCCAAACTGCTCCGGCGGCTTGCTCCGGAGTGCCAGGTGCTCGACCCCAAGGGAGGGGCGATGCGCGCGTCAGACGAAGTGGTATCGCACCGCTTGCTCAGCGACGCCGAGATCGAGCGCATCTGCGTGGACAACCTGCTGTCGCAGGTGCCGGAGCAGATCTACTTCAAGGATCTCTTCAGCCGCTTCCTGCGGGTGAGCAAGGGACAGGCAGACATCTTCGGGGCGGCCGGCCCCGATGAGGTGATCGGCAAGAGCGACTTCGACTTCTTCAGCGCGAAGCACGCCCAGGCCGCATACGACGCCGAGCAGGAGATCATCCGCACCGGCATCCCGCAGTTGTTGGTGGAGGAGACACAGACCTGGCCGGACCGGCCGGACGACTACATCTTGACTTCGAAGTACCCGCTGCGGGACGCGGACGGCACCATCATCGGCACCTTCGGAGTGTCCCAGGACATCACCCGGCGGGTCACCGCCGAAGCAGCCGCCCGCGCGCACAGCGACGAACTCTCGCTCGCCAACCATGAGCTTCGCCGCGTCGAACACGAACTGCGCGCGCTCCTCCAAGGATCTCCCGACGCCGTCGTCAAGCTCGACCGAGATCTCCGTCATCTCTACGTCAATCCGAAGGCCGCTGAGCTGGTCGGCCTGCCGGCCGAAGCAATCATCGGCCGGACGAACCGCGAGATCGGCCGGCCGGCCGGCGGTCTCGACCTGTGGGAGGCGAGCCTACGCGCCGTGCTCGAGACCGGGGTGACTGCAGAACACGAGAGTTCGCACGATCTCGAAGGCGGCACGCTGTTCATGCACTCGCGGCTCGCGCCGATATTCGCGGTCGACGGCAGCGTGACCGGCGTCCTCGTCGCCAGTCGCGACCTGACCGACCGGAAGCTGGCCGAGGAAGCGCTGGCGCACCAGGCGGTGCACGACCCGGTGACGGGCCTCGCCAACCGGACGTTGCTGCTCGACCGCGTCGGCCACGCGATCACCCGGCTCGAACGCAACCCCGGAACCGTCTCTGTGCTCTTCATGGATCTCGACCGCTTCAAGGTCGTCAACGACAGCCTCGGCCACGCCGCCGGTGACCAGGTGCTGCAAGAGGTCGCGCGTCGGCTCTTGCGCACTGCGCGCCGCGGAGACACCGTGGCGCGGTTCGGCGGTGATGAGTTCGTCGTGTTGTGCGAAGGCCTGCCCAACGACGAACTGATCCGGGTACTTGCCGTGCGCATCGGCGTCGCGCTGGCCGCGCCGTTCGTGGTCGACGGGCACGAGGTCTCGATGAGCGCGAGCATCGGCATCGCGACGGCGGGTGACTGGCGACGTAGCGCCGAAGACATGATTCGCGACGCGGACGCCGCGATGTACCTCGCCAAGGAGCGCGGCCGCGGCCGGTTCGAGTTCTTCGACGCGTCGGTGCGCGAGCGGGCAAACGCCCGGCTCGACATCGAAGCCGGCTTGCGCCGCGCGTTGGAGCGGGGCGAGTTCCACCTGGTCTATCAGCCGCTCATCTCGCTCGCAGACCGTTCGGTGACGGGGCTCGAAGCGCTGATCCGCTGGGAACACCCGGAGTACGGGGCGCTCTCGCCGGCGGATTTCATCCCGGTGGCGGAAGAGACCCGGCTCATCGTCCCGATCGACCGATGGGTCCTGGACGAGGCGTGCCGTCAGCTCGTCGCGTGGAACGCCGAGCGGCCAGCCGGGCCGCCGCTGACGATGGCCGTCAACATCTCGGGACGGCAGCTCAGCGAGCCGGACGTGGTCGAGGCCGTCGTCGCCGTACTCGACAGGCACAAGTTGACGCCCGGGTTGCTGTGCCTGGAAGTCACCGAAACGGCGATGCTGCAGGACGTCATCCCCGCGCAGCGGGTCTTCGAGAAGCTGGCGGCGATCGGCGTACAACTCGCACTGGACGACTTCGGCACCGGCTACTCGTCGCTGGGTCACCTGCAACGTTTCCCCGTCAACATCCTCAAGATCGATCGCAGCTTCGTGGAGCGCATGCACGCCGGCAACGACGAGTCGGCGATCGTTGCTGCTGTTACTGCCATGGCCCGCGCGCTCGGAATGCGCACGGTCGGCGAAGGCATCGAGACCGACGAGCAACTCGAAGGGCTCACCGGCCTTGGCTGCAACGATGGTCAGGGCTATCTGCTCGCCCGGCCCGCCCGGCCCGACCAGCTTCGCACGACGCTCGGCCTCGACGTCGCACACTGATCCCGTCCCCTCAGGGGTAACGGGCCGTCGGGCACACACTCGACGACGCCCGCGATGCTCCGATGCGCCACGGCGAAAGTTCGGCATGTTCCGATAGCCGATCGATCACCCGCGGTCACCTCCCCGCCAGGGCAAGGCAGCGTCGATATAGTCGCGCATCGAAAGGGTGAACAATTGCCGCGTACCTACAGAACCGTGACAAGTCCCCCGATGGCTCGGACATGAGGCCCCCCATGAACGTTGCCCCTCGCACCCCCATTCAGCGCGGCGCCGCAGGATTTGCCGTCGGCGTCTCGGTGCTCACCGGCGCCGTGCTGTTCGCGTTCTCGGCACCTGCGCTCGCCGCGACCGTGGTCCCCCTCGGAACGGCTGAGAGCTTTGCTGTCCTGGCCGGCACCGGCATCACCAACACCGGCCCGACCACGATCAACGGCGACATCGGTAGCTTCCCGACGCCGACGATCACCGGCGTGGCGTCGATCACCCTCACCGGAGCGAACCATGGCGGTGACGCTGTGACGCAAGGCGCGCAGGGTGACCTCGTCACGGCGTACAACAACGCCGCAGGTCAAGGGCCGAGCATCGCAGTAGCGGCCGATCTCGGTGGGCAGACGCTGGTTGCCGGTGTTTACAACTCCGCGTCCTCGCTGGGCCTCACCGGTGATGTGATCCTCAATGCGGCGGGTGACCCGAACGCCGTCTTCATCTTCCAAGCCGGTTCCACGCTGACCACAGCGTCATCGAGCCGCGTCGTTCTCAGCAACGGCGCGCAGGCCTGCAACGTCTTCTGGCAGATCGGTAGTTCCGCCACCCTCGGGACGGCCAGCACCATGCGGGGCACCGTGATGGCACTCACGAGCATCAGCGCGACGACCGGCGCGATCGTCGAGGGCCGCCTCCTCGCCCGCAACGGCGCGGTGACTCTCGACACCAACACGATCACCCGGCCCGCCTGCGTGGTGGCGCCGACCCCTAGCGCGACGGTGAGCGCGTCAGCGACCACCACGGCGTCGGCAACAGTGCCGCCGACGGCCTCGGCGTCAGCATCGCCGACCGCGACGCCCTCCCCGACCGCGTCCCCTTCCGCGACCGCGACGGTTGCTCCGGAGGCGACCGCGACCGCAACGACCCAGGTCGAGGAGGTCCCTGCCGGCGGCGTCAACACCGGTGACGGCTCATCGCGCGGAAGCGGCGGCCAGGTGCGAATGCTGGTACTGCTGGCGGTCGCCTTCGGAGGTAGTGCCGCAGCGATCGCCGTACGCCGTCGCCGCCGGGATGCCTGACCGGCGCCCCCGAGCGCGGCACCGCCGCCGTCGAAGCGGCGGCGAATCTGCGTTCCGCGGCGCCGCGTTGGCCGTTGCCCTGACCACTTTCGCGCTGGCTGGCTGGGGGTGGCCGGCGCCGGCAGCCGATCGGCCCGAAAAGTCAGTGCTGCTGGCGCGGCCGGCAGTCGCGGGCGAGGACCCGATCGACCTGCTCAGCGCCGAGCCCCCGGGGACCGGAGTGCCGGAGAGCCGGCCACCGGACGGCCAACTCACCGAGAGCCAAGTCTCCGAGCGCCAACTGCCCGAGATCCCATTGCCAGAGACCCAACTGCCCGAGAGCCAACTGCCCGAGAGCCAACTGCTCGAGAGCCGACCGGCGAGGAGCCAGCCGCCCGAAGGCGGGGAGCCCGAAACGGCTCTGTCACCCTCGTCCGGCGCGCCCGCAGAGTCGGAACCCGCGGAGGCGGCGAGTACGCCGGGGTTTGTGCCGGCGCCCGCGCTGGCCGACTCGACACCGGTTCGCCTGCGGATTCCGGCGATCGACGTCGATTCCGGGCTCATGCGCCTGGGCTTGCGGGCCGACCGCACGCTCGCGGTGCCTCCCGGCAGTCACCCCGCCGGGTGGTATTCAGGCTCCCCGACGCCGGGGGAGCTCGGGCCGGCGGTCATCGCGGGGCATGTCGACTGGGGCGGTAAGCGCGGTGTCTTCTACGACCTGCGTCGACTGGCGCCGGGCGACTCGGTCGCCGTGGAGCGAGCAGACGGCACGACCGCGATCTTCCGGGTCTCGCGCGTTCAGCGATTTGCCAAGGACGAGTTCCCGACCAAGCTCGTGTACGGCGACATCGGCTGGGCGGGACTTCGGCTGATCACGTGTGGGGGCGCGTTCGACCGCAAGGCGCGCAGCTATGTGGACAACATCGTCGTTTTCGCGGATCTTGTCGGGAGTTCCTGACTCTCGCGCATCCCTCAACTACCACCCAGGACCGCCGATAACCTGGCCATGCGACTTCCCTTCAGCATCCCGGGCTCGGTGTCCAGCCGACCGCGTGCGCTTTCCCGCGTCCGACTGCTCGCGCTGTCCGCAGCCGGCCTGAACGTCGTGATGGCACTGCTCGTAGCCACCGTTTCGCGCCGCGCCGGCGGCATGCCGTGGGCGGTCATCGTCCTCGTTGCCGTCGTCAGCGGAGCTGCAGCGGCCGCTGCGTTCGTGGTGCTGCTCAGCCGGGACAGCTCGCGGCTCGTCCGCCTGCGTGGTCTGGTCGCCGCGGTGAACGCCGGTGATCTGACGGTCTCGACGGCGTCGACCAGCCGCGACGAGCTCGGGGAACTCGAGCGCGGCATCGATGACCTGCTCGGCCGGATGCGCGTCATCGTCTCGACGGTGCAGCAGGGACTGGTGACGTTCAACGAAGGCCGCAAGACCGTCGCGGGAACGCACAAGAGCATGCTCGACGCATCCGAGATGACGGCCGGCCAGGCGTACGACGCCGGCGTTTCGGCGGAGCAAGTCTCCGGCAGCATCGACATCGTCGCGTCGTCGACCGAGGAGCTGGTCGCGACAGTGAACGAGATCGCGCGGCACGCGACCTTCGCCGCTGACGTCGCCGTCACCGCAGCGACCGAGGGCGAGGTCGCGGACGCCGGCGTGCGTGAGCTCAGCATGGCGCTGCAGCAGGTCGAGAGCATCGCGAACGTCATCAGCACGATCGCCCACCAGACACATCTGCTCGCCTTGAACGCGACGATCGAAGCAGCGCGCGCCGGTGATGCCGGCCTCGGCTTCGGTGTGGTCGCGGCCGAGGTCAAGGAACTCGCCCGCGCGACGGCGGAAGCGACGGAGCGAGTCCGGGCAGTCGTCTCCGGCATCCACGAAGGATCCAGTCGGGCGTCCGAAGCGCTGGCGAAGATCACCGGAACGATGTCTCTCATCTGCGAGAGCACAGCGTCGATCGCGTCATCGGTGACGCAGCAGACGGCGACCACGCACGAGATCGGCCGCGTGTCCGTCATCGCCGCGCAAGGAGCCCGCGACATCTCGGGTCGCGTCACGGCCGTGCACGACCGCGCGCGGGACGTCGCCTATGTCGGCGCTCAGAACGACGCCACCAAGGCCGCGGAGTTCGAGATGCTCGAAGACCAGTTCCGCGACGCCGTCGGTGCCTACAACCTAGGTTCGTTCGCCGTCGAGATGAGAACGTACGCAGCCGAGATTGTCGACCAGGAGGCGCTGAACTCAGCGGGAGTGTCGACCGAGGACGGCGTCACGACAGTCCTCGACACCGTGATCGGGGACGGACTCAACCAGTGGCAGTACACCGGGGCGTGGCTGCACGGAACGGGATACGAGACAGACCCGGGCGGCGACGCGTACTGCAGCATTCCGGGCGACTCGATCGAGATGCGATTCGTCGGCCGCCGATTCCGGTACGTCGGCTGCAAGGATCAGCAGCAGGGGGTCGCCGAGGTGTGGATCGACCGGCAGGCGCCCACTGAAGTCGACCTCTATGCTCCGGTTCGCGGCCACCAGGTCCTCTGGGAGAGCGCCGAACTCGCACCGGGGGAGCACACGTTCCATCTACGGGTCTCGCAGAAGAAGAACCCGCAGTCGCGCTATTTCTGGATCAGCCTCGCCAAGGCGGAGATCGTCCAATGATCGCCGCGCCCATGAGCGCTGCGGCGGATCCGTCGTGATTGACTGATCCGACTGCCGGGCAGCGAGTGGCTCGGCTGCGGATCGGACGGAGCGCAGTGACTGAGCCACCCCTCGACGGTACGAAACGCGAGCGGCGGCCGGGGAGCATCGAGGTAGCGCGGCTGGCTGGGGTCTCGCATCAAACCGTCTCGCGCGTTCTCAACAACCACCCCAACGTGCGCGAAACGACTCGCGCTCGGGTCACCGCCGCCATCAAGGTGCTCGACTACCGGCGCAACCTCGCCGCGCGCGCACTCGCGACGGGTCGCACGCAGACGCTCGGCGTCGTCAGCTTCGACACGACGCTGTACGGACCGGCGTCCACCGTCTACGGCATCGAGCAGGCGGCGCGCGCAGCCGGCTACTTCGTCACCATCTCGAGTCTGCGATCGATCGACCGCGCCTCGATCCTGGACGCGCTCGACCGGCTGAAGTCGCAGTCGGTCGACGGCATCATCGTGATCTCGCCACAGAAACAGGCCGTTCAGGCGCTTGAGGACTTGCCGACCGGCGTCCCCGTCGTGGCCATCGGGGGCGGGTCAGAGTACGCGGTGCCGATGGCGACGATCGACCAGCGGGCCGGGACCGAACTAGCGACGCAACACCTTCTCGACAACGGCCATGCAACCGTCTGGCATGTGGCCGGACCCCCGGACTGGCTAGAGGCCGAGGCTCGACTCGAGTCATGGCAAGCCACCCTCGAACGCGCCGGCGCCGACGTGCCGCAGCCCATCGTCGGTGACTGGACTGCGCGATCGGGCTACCAGGCCGGCCGGATAATGGCCCGAGTGACCGGCCTGACCGCGGTGTACGCCGCCAACGACCACATGGCTTTGGGAGTGCTGTGCGCGCTCACCGAAGCGGGCCTGCGCGTGCCCGAAGACGTCAGCATCGTGGGCTTCGACGATGTCCCGGAAGCGGAGTTCTTCTCGCCCCCCCTGACGACCGTGCGGCAGGACTTCGGCGAGCTCGGTCGGCGGAGCATCGCGATGCTGCTCGCCCAGCTCAGCGGCCGGGCGGACGCGCTACCCGCGCCCGTCGTGCCGACGCAGCTCATCCTGCGAAAGAGCGTCAGCGCGGTCCGGTAACAACTAGGCAACAACCGTCGAGAGGTCTTGACGCGGCAATTGTGCGCGTTAACAATCGCAGTTGCCCGGCGCCAGGGAACGGCGAGTTCGAGATCCTGATCCTCTTGTGGCACCAGGGTTTCGGGCCGGTCACTCTGGCGAGCACCGGTGATGTGCGCGTACTCCAGCAGGCGTTGTCGGGAGCTCAGCCTCCGCGACCGCACCGGCCGGGCGCGCATGCCGCCCCGGTCCCTACGTCAAGGAAGGCTCACACATGAAGGCTCGACGCCAGATGGCCGTTTGCGCAGTTGCGGCTCTCACACTGCTGACCGCGTGCGGCGACGACAAGGACAAGCCCGGAGCCAGCAGTTCAGCAGCTCCGACGGCGGCCGCTGCTTCGAGCGGGCCGGCCAAGCCGGCAGAGGGCAAGAAGATCGTGCTGGGCTTCTCGCAAGTCGGCTCCGAGAGCGGCTGGCGGGCCGCCAACACCGACTCGATCAAGGCCGCAGCAACGGCGGCCGGCATCGAGTTGAAGTTCTCGGACGCGCAGCAGAAGCAGGAGAAGCAGGTCGAGGCGATCCGCGGCTACATCCAGCAGAAAGTCGATGTCATCGGCTTCTCGCCGGTCGTCGCCGAAGGCTGGGACACCGTGCTGAAGGAAGCGAAGGCGGCCAACATCCCCGTCATCCTCACCGACCGCGCGGTCGACTCTGCCGACAAAACGCTGTACAAGACCTTCATCGGGTCGGACTTCGTGCTCGAGGGCAAGAAGGCCGGCGAGTGGGCCGTCAAGGAGTTCGCCGCCGCCAAGGAAGTCAACATCGTCGAGCTGCAGGGCACGACCGGTTCGTCGCCCGCGATCGATCGCAAGAAGGGCTTCGGCGACGTGATCGCCGCGGACCCGAAGTTCAAGATCGTCGCAACCCAGACGGGTGAGTTCACCCGCGCCAAGGGCAAGGAGGTCATGACCGCCTTCCTGAAGGCGAACCCGAAGATCGACCTGCTCTACGCGCACAACGACGACATGGGCCTGGGTGCGATCGAAGCGATCGAAGCGGCCGGCAAGAAGCCCGGTGTGGACATCAAGATCGTGACGATCGACGCTGTCAAGGACGGTATGCAGGCACTCGCCGACGGCAAGATCAACTACATCGTCGAGTGCAGCCCGCTCCTAGGTGAGCAGCTGATGGATGCCGCCAAGAAGGTGCTGGCGGGCGAAACCCTCGAGCCGCGCATCGTCACGAAGGAAGGCGAGTTCGACCAGGGTCAGGCCAAGACAGCGCTGCCGGAACGTAAGTACTAGGAATCATGGCCATGATGCGTCGATCGGAGTCCCCGATCTGCCGCACTGGGGCTTGAGCACAGGTCGGGTCTGCCGCGCGCATCGGCAGACCCGACCTGCTGAGCGAACAGCGGAGAGGTGGCGCATCACATGTCGGACCGGGCAGATGCCGTTCTCACGATGACCGGCATCGCGAAGTCCTTCCCTGGCGTGCAAGCGCTCGCGGACGTGGACTTCCGGCTTTTCCCGGCCGAGGTGCACGCCTTGATGGGGGAGAACGGCGCCGGCAAGTCAACCCTCATCAAGGTGCTCACCGGCGTGTACAGCCACGACGCCGGGCGAATCGAACTCGACGGTGTGCCGGTAGCGTTCTCCTCGCCCCTACAGGCGCAGCACTCTGGTGTCAGCACGGTGTATCAAGAGGTCAACCTGTGCGCCAATCTCTCCGTCGCGGAGAACATTTTCATCGGGCGTGAGCCGCGGCGATTCGGCCGGATCAACTGGTCTGAGATGCGACGTCGATCGCGGGCGCTGCTGGCCAGGTTCGAAGTTGACCTCGATCCGTCCACGCTGCTCGGTGGCCACTCGATCGCGGTGCAGCAGATGGTGGCCATCGCGCGCGCGATCGACATCGATGCGCGCGTGCTGGTGCTCGACGAGCCGACGTCCAGCCTCGATGCGAGTGAGGTCGAGCAGCTGTTCCGCGTCATGCGATCGCTGCGTGACGACGGCATGGCGATTCTGTTCGTGTCCCATTTCATCGATCAGGTCTTCGAGATCTCGGACCGGATGACGGTCCTGCGCAACGGCCGACTCGTCGGCGAATACCGCACAGCTGACATCACCAAGGTCGAACTCGTCACCCGGATGATCGGCAAGGAACTCGAAGTGCTCGACCGCCTGGAGACGCAGACGAAGCACATCGTCGGGGCGGATTCCGAGGATGTGGTCATCTCGGCGGAGGGGCTGTCGCGCAAGCACTCGATCGAGCCATTCTCGCTGACCATCA
Organism: Mycobacteriales bacterium; assembly: GCA_039922195.1. Classification (GTDB taxonomy): domain Bacteria; phylum Actinomycetota; class Actinomycetes; order BP-191; family BP-191; genus JBDTYE01. The sequence continues at coordinate 1,369 of JBDSAK010000225.1, read as the reverse complement.
GAAAGGGCGAGGTGCTCGGTCTGGCCGGACTCCTCGGCTCAGGCCGCACCGAGATTGCCCGGCTCCTGTTCGGTGCGGACCGGGCCGACACTGGCTCTGTTCAGGTCGACGGCGAACAGGTCGCGATGCGCTCGCCCCGGGTCGCGATGGATCACGGCATCGCCTTCCTCTCCGAAAGCCGCAAGATCGAAGGGTTGATCCCTGACCTGACAGTCAGGGAGAACGTCATCCTGGCTCTGCAGGCGACCCGGGGATGGGCCAGGCCGCTGCCGCGGCGACGGCAGGACGAACTCGTGCTCAAGTACATCAAGGCGCTCAATATCCACCCGGCCGATCCAGAGATGCCGGTCAGAAATCTCAGCGGGGGCAATCAACAGAAGGTGATGCTGGCGAGGTGGCTGATCACCGAACCGCGGCTGCTGATTCTCGACGAGCCGACGCGTGGCATCGACGTCGGCGCCAAGGCCGAGATCCAGCGCCTCGTGGTGACGCTATCGTCCGGGGGCATGGCGGTGCTCTTCATCTCCGCCGAACTCGAAGAAGTGCTCAGGCTCAGCCATCGGATCGGCGTGCTGCGTGACCGGGCGCTGGTCGCGGAGATGTCCAACGAGGAAACTGACATGGAGACCCTGCTCGGAACTATCGCGAGCGGAGTGCACGCGTGACGCTGACCAAGCGCAGGCTCTTCTGGCCCCTGACGATGTGGGCTGGGTTGCTCCTGGCCAACCTCCTCGTCAATCACAAGTTCTTCAAGATCGGGATACTGAACGGTCACCTGTACGGCAACCTCATCGACGTCCTGCTCAACGGCGCACCGCTCGTGGTGATCGCCCTCGGCATGACCGTCGTCATCGCCACCGGCGGCATCGACCTCTCGGTGGGCTCGCTTGCTGCGATCAGTGGCGCCATCGCCTGCCTGCGTATCAGCCATCTCTCCGACCAAAACGGTACCGGCGGCGTGCTCGTTGCGATCGGTGTGGCGCTTGTCCTGGCGATGCTGCTCGGCGCACTGAACGGGTTCCTGGTAGCCGTCGTCGGAATCCAGCCGATTGTCGCGACGCTGATTCTGCTGGTGTCGGGTCGCGGGCTCGCCCAGCTGATCACCAATGGCGCAATCGTCACCGTCAACAGTTCGCCGTACAAGGTCATCGGATCCGGCTATTGGCTAGGTATCCCAGCGGATATCTACATCTCGCTTTCCATGTTCGTGGTTGCGACACTGGTGATCAGGCGATCGGCGCTTGGTCTGCTCATCGAGTCGGTCGGCGGCAATGCCGTGGCGAGTCGGCTGGCCGGCATCAAGTCGCAGCGGATCATCTGGATGGCCTACGTGTTCTCCGGACTCTGCGCCGGTATTGCCGGACTGATG
>JBDSAK010000224.1:0-19902 GCA_039922195.1 Mycobacteriales bacterium | reverse complement strand
CACGCCGGCCCTGGCCGGCGCGGGGGCCTTCAGCATCGAGAAGGCCTGGCGGCTGCGGATCGACGACGTACGCCGGGTGGGTCCTGACCTGCGGATCGAAGCGCGCCCCGCAGAGGAGCGCTAGGTGTTCACCGGCATCGTCGAGGAGCTCGGCTCGATCGTCGCCATCGAGGTGCTCGGCGACTCCGCGCGCCTGGTGGTGAGCGGCCCGCTCGTCACCAGTGACGCCGGCCGCGGCGACTCGATCGCAGTCAACGGTTGCTGTCTCACGGTCATCGAACAGGGTGCGGGCACCTTCACCGCCGACGTCATGCTCGAGACGCTCTCGCGCACCAACCTGGGTGAGCTCGCGCCCGGTCAGCCGGTCAATCTCGAACGCGCCGCCCGCGTCGGCGACCGGCTCGGCGGCCACATCGTGCAGGGTCACGTCGACGCAACCGCGGCGATCGTTGCCCGTGAGCCGGGGGAGCGCTGGGAGGTCGTGCGGTTCGCGCTGCCACCCGACGCCGCGCAGTACGTCGTGACGAAGGGCTCGATCGCGGTCGACGGGGTCAGCCTGACCGTCGTCGAAGCGGCGGACGACTCGTTCACCGTGTCGCTGATCCCGGAAACGCTCGAGGTCACGACGCTGGGCGCCAAGCGTGTCGGCGAACTCGTCAACATCGAGTTCGACATCATCGGCAAGTACGTCGAGCGCCTGGTGCAGGTGCGCGCGGCAAAGTCCGAGGGATCCACTCAGGAGAGCGTGTGACATCCGAGTTCGGGACGATCGACCAGGCGGTCGCCGACATCGCCGCGGGCAAGGCCGTCGTCGTCGTCGACGATGCCGATCGTGAGAACGAGGGCGACCTGATCTTCGCCGCCGAGAAGGCGACGCCCGAGCTGGTGGCGTTCATGATGTCGTCGTGCCGGGGGTTGCTCTGCGTGCCGATGGAGGGGGCGTCCCTCGACCGGCTGGAGCTGGGCCAGATGGTCCCCAACAACACCGAGCGGATGAAGACGGCATTCACCGTCTCGGTCGACGCGCGCGAGGGCATCGGCACCGGCATCTCCGCGGCCGACCGCGCCCGCACCATCCGCCTGCTGGCCGAACCGGCCACGTCGCCGTACGACATCGTCCGGCCAGGTCACGTCTTCCCGCTGCGGTACGCCGACGGCGGTGTGCTGCGCCGGGCCGGCCACACCGAGGCAGCAGTAGACCTGGCCCGGATGGCAGGCCTCAATCCGGCCGCAGCGATCTGCGAGATCGTCAACCTCGACGGCTCGATGGCGCGGCTCCCCGAGCTCACGCAGTTCGCGGGGGAGCACCGGCTGACGCTCATCACGATCGCCGACCTGATCGCCTACCGCCGCCGGACCGAGAAGCAGGTGCAGGCGATCGCCGAGGCGCGCATCCCCACCCGGCACGGCGAGTTCCGGGCCGTCGGCTACCGGTCGACGTTCGACGGCGTCGAACACGTCGCGCTCGTGGCCGGCGACATTAGCGACGGCGAGTCGGTGCTCGTCCGCGTGCACTCCGAGTGCCTGACCGGCGACATCCTGGGCTCGACCCGCTGCGACTGCGGTCCGCAGCTGGACGCGGCTATTGCGGCCGTCGCGAAGGAAGGCCGCGGCGTCGTCCTCTACATGCGTGGCCACGAAGGCCGCGGCGTCGGCCTGATGCACAAGCTGCAGGCCTACCAGCGTCAGGACGCCGGCGACGACACGGTCGACGCCAACCTCAACCTCGGGTTGCCCGCCGACTCACGCGACTACGGCACCGGCGCGCAGATCCTCGTCGACCTGGGTGTGCGCACGATGCGGCTGCTGACCAACAATCCGGCCAAGCGCGCCGGCCTCGAAGGCTACGGTCTCGAGATCATCGAACGCCTGCCGCTCGCGACGACTCCGACGAAGGAAAACCTGCGATACCTCACGACCAAGCGCGACCGGATGGGTCACGTGCTCGATCTGCCGGGAGCTTTCGACGAGCCGACCGAAGCCAGCGCTGCGCCGATCGCCGAGACACTGCCAACCGCGGAGGGGGCCCAGTGAGCGGCTCCGGTACGGCGGACATGCAGCCCGTCGACGCCTCCGGCCTCTCCCTGGCGATCGTCGTGACGCGTTGGCACGCGCGCATCACCGATGCACTGCTCGCCTCCGCACTCGCGGCGGCGAAGGAGTGCGGTATCGACGCGCCGTACGTCGCCCGCGTCGCCGGCGCAGTGGAGATTCCCGTTGTGGCGCAAGCACTGGCCCAGTCACACGACGCGGTCGTCGCCTTGGGCGTCGTCATCCGCGGAGGCACGCCGCACTTCGAGTACGTGTGCGATGCAGTCACCGCAGGCCTGACGCGCGTGGCCCTGGATGCGCGCACTCCGGTCGGCAATGGCGTCCTCACCTGCGACAGCGAAGAGCAGGCACTCGCGCGGGCCGGCCTGCAGGATTCCGCCGAGGACAAGGGCCGCGACGCGGTACTCGCGGCTCTCGATGTCGCCGTGCTGCTGCGCGAGGTGCGCGGCGAAAACACCAAAACAGCAGAAGGGCACTGACGTGCTGTCGCTCGTACTCCCCAAGGGCTCGCTCGAAAAGCAGGTGCTCGACCTGTTCGACGCCGCCGACCTCACGGTGGTTCGCGGGAGTGATCGTGACTACCACGCCAAGGTGCGCGATCCCCGTATCGACCGGGTGCGCTTCCTGCGGCCCCAGGAGATCCCGACGTACGTCGAGCAGGGGATTTTCGACCTCGGCATCAGCGGCCGCGACTGGGTGACCGAGACCGGTGCCGATGTCGTCAGCCTCGGTGAGATCGGCGGCGGCCGGGCCGGCGAAGCAGTCGTGCAGGTAGTTCTTGCGGTGCCGAAGGAATCGCCGTGGGAAAGCGTGCGCGACCTGCCTGACGGCGTGCGGATCTCGACCGAGATGCCCGAGACGACGCGTCGGTTCCTCGAAGAGCACGGCGTCAAGGGCATGGTCTTCACCTCGCACGGTGCGACTGAAGCGAAGATCCCCGACATCGTCGACGCGATCGTCGACCTGACAGAGACCGGTTCGTCGCTGCGCAAGGCGGGGCTCAAGGTCATCGACGTCCTGCTCACCAGCCAGACGGAGTTGCTCGCCAACCGCGAGGCGTACGACGACCCCACCAAGCGCGCGGCGATGGAGGACATCACGCTGTTGCTGCAAGGTGCGTTGCGGGCGCGCGGCCACGTGCTGCTCAAGCTGAATGTCCCGGCCGAATCACTCGACGCGGTCGTCCAGACGCTGCCCTCGATGACCTCGCCAACTATCACGGCACTGGCCAACGGCGGCTTCCACGCCGTCGAGACCGTCGTCGCCAAGCAGGGCATCAACACGTTGCTCACGTCACTGAAGGCAGCGGGCGCTCGTGACATCCTCGAACTGCCCATCTCCAAGATCGTCGAGTAGTGCTGCTGGCGCGTCTGCTGCCGGCGCGAGTCAAGGTTGCCGCCGCGCTCGCCCTCGGCTGTGCCGCCGGCGCCATGCTGGCACTGCAGGCCCGGATCAACGGTGAGCTGACCGAACGGGTTGGACCCGCACTCATCAGTGCGCTCACCAACTTCGTCGTGGGTCTTGTCGTCGTTGTCGCGGTGTTGACGGTCACCCGCCGCTGGCCCGCCGTCGCGAGTCTGCGCTCCGGTGAGCGTCGCCTGTGGTGGTTCGGCGGCGGTCTGTGCGGGGTGCTGCTGGTAGCGACCGTTGCCTACGCCGTACCGATCGTGGGGGTGTCTCTGCTCGTCATCTGCCTGGTGGCGGGGCAGCTCGTCGGCGGACTCGTCGTCGACCGCGCCGGCATCTCGCCGGGTGGGCAGCGACCCGTCACGGCGGCGCGCCTGGCGGGTGCCGCGCTCGCGATGTGTGCCGTGCTGCTCAGCCGGTGGGGCAGCGACGTGGAAGTCCGGCTACTGATCATCGCGCTGATCTCCCTCGGCGGCTTCATGTCAGCAGTGCAGCAGGCCGCGAACGCCCACCTTCGCCGGCACAGTGACGACGTACTGGTCGCGGTGTTGGTCAACTTCGTGGTGGGCACCGTAGCGCTCGTCGTGCTGTGCGTCGCGCAGTTCGGCGGCGATCGCCTCGGCGACATCAGTTGGCCGGGGCAGCCGCTGTGGCTGTACGCCGGCGGCGTGCTCGGAGTGGCGTTCGTCGCGATCACCACATCGCTGGTCCGGCTGCTCGGCGTTCTCCGATTGACGATGTCTGTCGTTGCCGGGCAGCTGCTGGGTGCGTTGCTGCTCGACGTCTTCTGGCGCACGGCGGCGCGGCCGACGGCCCAGTTGTACGCCGCGCTCGTGCTGGTGCTCGTCGCCGTCTCAGTAGCCGGCCGCGGCACCCGGTCGTCGTTGCGGCGGTAGTTGCCCAGGTGGCAATGCGCGCGCCGCGAGGATCGACAGCACCGCTGCCGGCAACTGCGCGCGCGTCCTCCAACAAAAGTGAACGCGTTCAACATAGCCCGTCAAGCAGCGGGCGGCGAGACCCTCGGCGGCAAGTAGTCTCTTCTCGCCACCGATGCCGAGAGCGGGTCTACATGACGAGTGCCGATCCGACGTACTCGATCGTTGTCCCGATCTACAACGAGGCCGGCTGCATCGCCGAATTGAGCGAGCGACTGTGCTGGCTGATGGACCAGCTCGACGGGCCGACCGAGGTCGTCCTCGTCGACGACGGCAGCACCGACAACAGTTACGCGCAGATGGCCGAGTTGGCGCGTCGCGACCCACGCTTCAAGGCGGTTGGCCTCTCCCGAAACTTCGGCCACCAGGTGGCGCTGACCGCTGGGTTCGATCTCGCCGCAGGCGCTGCTGTCGTGACGATGGACGCCGACCTGCAGCACCCCCCGGAGACCATCCTGGAGATGGCGAAGCTGTGGCGCGATGGATACCAGGTCGTCTACGGAGTCATGCGGTCGCGCATCACCGAAAACCGATTCAAGCGATTCACCTCCGACACGTTCTACTCGCTGCTGCGCCGGCTCGTCGACGTGCACATGCCCGCCAACGCGGGAGATTTCCGGATGGTCGATCGCGCGGTCGTCGACGTGATCCGCAGTATGCCCGAACGCAACCGCTACCTCCGCGGCATGTTCGCGTGGGTGGGCTTCCGGCAGATCGGCGTCGACTACGACTGCGCACCGCGGCACGCCGGCAAGAGCAGCTACAACGTGACGAAGATGCTTCGGCTTGCCCTGAATGCGGTCGTCGGCTTCAGCGTCCTCCCACTCCGGCTCGCACTCGGCGTCGGAGTGGGAGCGGCGTTCATCTCGATGGCAGTCGGCATCGCCGCGATAGTCGCGAAGGTCGCCGGCTGGTTCACGGTTCCTGGTTGGACGACCGTCGTCGTCGTCGTCACGTTCCTCGGGGGCGTGCAACTCGTCGTTCTCGGCCTTATGGGCGAGTACGTCGGGCGCATCTATGACGAGGTGAAGCAGCGCCCGCTCTACCTCGTGGGCGACGCTGTCGGTGTGCTGGAGTGGCGGGAGCCGGACAGCCTCACGGTCGTGCACGAGGCGACCGACGAGAGCCCCGCCCCGGAGGACGTCCGGCGAAGCGGTGCCAGCCGGGCCGCTGACCCGTCCCGGTAATCGGTCAGCAGCGCGACTTTTGCTCGGCCGCCAGGACGACGGGCGCAGCCTTCGCCGGCTCGGTCACGACCTCCGGCTCAGTCAGCGGACCGGCTGTGGCGCCCGGGGATCGGGCAGGCGTCGGATCACCGGGCTTGGGGGAAGGCCCGACGCCGTTGCCCTTAATCGGCGTTCCGGCGGACGTCGTGCCCTTGCCGGGCGACCCGCTGGTCGAGCCCTTGCCGGGTGAGCCGCTGGTCGATCCCGACGGTGTGGCGCCGCTGCTCGGCCCGGCGAGAATCGGCCCGCCCGGTTCGCCCGGGCCCGGCCTCGGCTCGCCGGGACCTGGTGGCGGCGCGCAGGGCAGCGTGTTGCCCAGGTCGTAGATGGCGCCCTTCGGCATGCGCTTGACGGTTTTCAGGGGATTGCTGACCGAGACCGGCCCCTGGTCGTCGAGCCCGACGAGGTAGCGCGACCCGCACAGTTGCGTACCGGGCTGCCCCCAGACGAACCGCGTGCTCCAATCCTCGCCGGTCTTGAGTTGCAGCAGTTCGGCGAAGCGCGGCGCCGATTCCAGGCCGTTGGTCGCGATGGTCTGACCGGTGTAGCGGTCCGCCGCGAACTCCACGACGCCGCGAATCGTCGCATCGCGGTCGAAGGCCGCCTTCAGCCCGATGCCTCCCCCGACCGCCGCGGTGAGCGTGGCGATCACCAACGGCAGGGCGACCACCTGTGGCCGGCGGTCGACGAGCGACCGGCGCCGGCCAGGGTTCGGTGCGATTCGCGAATCAGCAATGGCCACGACGACCGCGGCAGCACCGAGGAACGCCGGCGGCGCCATGTTGTACCCCGTGCCCGAACCCCACGGCAGCATGAGGACGAGATAGCCGAGTCCACCGCCGCCGAGAACGAGCGATTCCTCGCTCGGCCAGAAGCGCACCAGGACCAGCCAGACGAGTCCGGCGAAGACCGCGACACCCGGCAGCGCCGATTGCTTGGCGAAGCCGGACACCGTCTGAACGGCGTTCTCGCACGTCAGCGAGTAGCGCGCGGTGTAGGCGCCGCGCAGCGCGAAGCTTCTCGCCGCGAGCACCGTCGCGATGGCGATGACACCCCCCAGGCCGCCGAGCAGCCAGCGTCGACGCCACAGCAGGATCAGCACGTAGGCGAGTAGTGCGGTGACGACGGGGGTCTTGCACCACGCCGCGATCGACAGCCACACGAGCCGGCGCTTCTCATTGCGGTCGAACACCCCGGCCACCGCGAAGCTGATGGCAGGCAGCTCCATGACCGAGAGGAAACTCAGCCCGTCATACAGCCCGCGGACCGACGCGACGACGAGCAAGGCCCAGGCGACGAGCGCGACCGTCGAACCGGTTGAGCCGCGTCGACGACTGACGACGAGCCCGACACCTCCGACGGCCACGATCACCATCACCAGTCGAAGGGCGTGCGCAAGCCCCGACGGCAGCGAATAGAACAACCCGGCGTACAACCAGAGCACGGGGCGGAACTGCCCGCCGGCGCGGTCGTCGGCGTACACCGCGCTGATCCGGCCGGTGACGGCATCCCACCAGCCGTTCTGCTGCGCCGCCTGCTTCAACGCCAGCCGGTAGCCCGCGTCGTCGACGAGTGACCACTGCCACGGCAGCACGGCCCAGACGATGACCAGCACGAGGAGGCCCACGGTGATCACCCGCCGGCGGTCGCTCGTCAGCGTGTGCCAGCGAGAGCGCGGCGCACCGGCGTCGGCGTGAATCACGTTCGTCAGACCCCTCAACATCTCTGGCCGGCGGTGGCGCGACGCGCGGACACTATCGCGCCACCTGTACTCTCGGTGCGGCCCGACGGCACCCGATGAGCCTTGCGGACGCCTTATCGACGGGAGTCCAGCGAACCATGGTTCACGCGAACAAGGAGCGGCCCGTGCGTGTGGGGATGGTCGTGCTGTTCTTCGCCTACACAGCCTTCAGCGTCGGCGGCCTGTTGCTGCTGCGCCGGTGGCTACCTGAGGTCCGTACCTCCGTCGCGGCCGACGGGATGTTCTCGCGGACGACGATGTACGCGGGGATCGGGGCGCTGGCGTACGTCGCGAGTTTCCTCACCTGGATGGTCATCGTGTCGCAGGTGCCGGTCGGTCGCGCGTATCCGGTGTCGGTCGGCTTGACGCTGACCTTCACGGCGATCGGCGCCCGATTTCTCCTCGGCGAGCCGATGAATGTCCGGCACGTGATCGGCATCGCCGTCGTCTTCGCGGGCGTGCTGCTGCTCTCGTTGCCCAGCGGATCGTCCGAGGCCGACCGCCCGAGCGCGGCGGCGTACCTGCACGAAATCCCCGGCGGCTAGCGGTAACGCTCGCCAGGCCCCATGCCGGCCGCATCGGGGTAGGGCGACTCCTCCCGGAACGCTGCCTGTAGCGTCTGCAGCCCATCGAGCACCGGCGCGGCGTGGAAGCTCAGGTGCGAGCGCGCCCCGTCTACCAGTCCGGCGAGGGCCTCGATCAGCTTGCGCGCCTCGTCGAGGTCCTTGAACCGCTCGCCGCCCTCGGCGAGTCCGAGTTTGATCGCGGCCGCGCTCATCAGGTTGACCGCGCAGGTCGTGATCACCTCGACGGCCGGCACCGCGGCGATGTCGCGGGTCAGCCCATCGAGCGCCGGCCCCGCGTCGCCGGGCGGATTCGCATCGTCGGCCGGCCCTGAGGGCTCACGCTCGGTCACGCGTGTTAGTCTGTCACCTCGACCGACCGGTCTCGTGGCGCATGCGACGGTACCGGCGTGCAAGTGGAGCCCCGCTCCCACCTGGAAGCCGGCAGGCAGTCAGGTTCCGGTCGGGCCGCCGCGATGGGGCCTGCAAGGCACGGTGTGAGCCTGCGAAGGCGTGCGCTGCGCCGCCGGTGTGGGCTTCGCGAGCACGTGTCGCGGAGCCCATTTTCGTGGGCGGCGCGGCGGAGATCGCCCGAAATCAGCCCGCTCGTAGGAGGTCCCATCAGCGTCGAGCCACGGATCAACGACCGGATCCGAGTCCCCGAGGTACGTCTCGTGGGCGCGCAAGGCGAGCAGATCGGCATCGTCCCCATCGGCGAAGCCATGCAGCTCGCGACCGAGGCCGACCTCGATCTGGTCGAGGTGGCGCCGATGGCCCGCCCGCCGGTGTGCAAGCTCATGGACTACGGCAAGTTCAAGTACGAGAGCGCGCAGAAGGCACGAGAGGCTCGTCGCAAGACGACGCTGACCGTGATCAAGGAGATCAAGCTCCGCCCGAAGATCGATCCGCACGACTATGGCACCAAAAAGGGCCACGTCATCCGGTTCCTCAAGTCCGGCGACAAGGTCAAGGTCACGATCATGTTCCGCGGACGCGAGCAGTCGCGGCCCGAGCGTGGTTACGAGCTGCTGATGAAGCTGGCGAAGGATGTCGAGGAGCTCGGCTTCGTCGAGGCCAATCCCAAGCTCGACGGACGAAACATGATCATGGTCATGGCCCCGCACCGAAACCTGAAGGCGACGACCAGGACCGAGGCACCGCGCACTGAGGAAGCCGATTTGGCGGCGCTGGCCGAGGGCGAGCCGCAGCCGATGACCGACCCGGTCACCGATGACTCAGTGCCCGTGGAAGCGGCGACTGAGCCCGCGGTCGCCGAATAGCACGACCCGACGTACAGCACTACCGAACCGGAAGAGAGCGACTGAAGATGCCGAAGAACAAGACCCATAGCGGGGCCGCCAAGCGCTTCCGCATCACCGGCAGCGGCAAGGTCATGCGCGCCCGCGCCGGCCGTCGCCACTATCTCGAGCACAAATCGTCAGCGCTGACCCGCCACCTCGCCGGCATGGTCGAGACGGCTCCGGCCGACGCCAAGAGGATCAAGAAGCTGCTCGGCAAGTAGTTCCGACCGCTTTCCGAGCGCGGCAGTCCGACGGCGGCCGCACGAACTATGTAAGGGGATCTCCCAGTGGCACGCGTCAAGCGGGCAGTCAACGCCCACAAGAAGCGCCGTTCCGTTCTCGAGCAGGCCAGCGGTTACCGCGGCCAGCGCTCCCGGCTGTACCGCAAGGCCAAGGAGCAAGTGCTCCACTCGATGACCTACGCCTACCGCGACCGCAAGAAGCGCAAGGGCGACTTCCGGCAGCTGTGGATCCAGCGCATCAACGCTGCGTGCCGCCAGGACGGGATGACCTACAACCGCTTCATCCAGGGGATCAAGGCGGCCGGAATCGAGATCGACCGTAAATCGCTCGCCGAGATCGCAGTCTCCGACCCGGCGGCGTTCAGCGCGCTCGTCGTCGCCGCCAAGGCGGCCAACGAAGCCAACGCGACCGCGGCAGCCGCTGACGGCTCCGCCGCGTAGGCGAACACCGACGACTGCCGCGCCACGACCACGTGAATCGTCGACGTCGTGGCCGGTAGTCCGCTCATCACCACCTCGCACAACCGCGCGGTCGCGAGCGCCCGCCGACTTGCCAAACGAGCCTTCCGGCGCGAGGACCGGCGCTTCCTCGTCGAGGGTCCGACCGGGGTCACCGAGGCGCTCGGCGAACAGCCGGGCCTGCTCGAACTCTTCGTGACACCCGAGGCCGCCGGCCGGTACGCCGCACTTGTCACGACGGCATCCGGGCTCGGCACCCTCATCCACTCGGTCACGCCATCGGTCATGGCTGATCTCGCGCAGACGGTGACGCCGCAAGGGATCGTGGGTGTCGCCGCACTTCGCGACATCTCGCTCCAGGACCTGATCGCGCGCCGGCCGAGACTCGTCGCCGTACTCGCAGCCGTCCGCGATCCCGGCAATGCCGGCACGATCTTGCGCACCGCGGACGCCGCAGGGGCCGACGCGGTCATTTTCAGTGGCGCCAGCGTCGATCCGTACAACCCGAAGTGCGTGCGCTCCTCCGCCGGGAGCATTTTCCACGTCCCCTTCGTCGTCGAGGCGTCGATCGAGAGCTCGCTGAGCGAGCTGCGTAGTGCCGGGATGCGTGTCCTCGCGACGTCCGGCGCCGGAGAGGTGGACCTATACTCGGTCGAGTTGGCCGGGCCGGTTGCCTGGGTCTTCGGGAACGAGGCATGGGGCTTGCCTGAGGAGTTGGTAGCACTGGCCGACGAGAGCGTCCGGGTACCCATCCACGGACGCGCCGAGTCGCTCAATCTGGCGACCGCTGCCGGCGTGTGCCTGTACGCCTCCGCGCAGGCGCAGCGTGCGCCGGGTGGTTGCAGAAGGGACGGAACGTGAGCGACGACGCGGCGGCGTACGACGAGCTGCCCGACGGCGTTCTCGTGGCCGATGCGGCCGGTAACGTTGCCGTCCTCAACATCGCGGGGCAGCGCCTCCTCCGGCGGACGGCCGACGACGTGCTCGGCCGTGACTTCCGGGACGTGATCCCGTTGGTCGACGCGGCGGGGCGTGACTGGTGGCAGTGCACCGATCCGTACGGCGGACTGGCGACGCGCACCGGGCAACCAGAGCGCAGCCTCACGATCACGCACGCGAACGGCGAGACGGCCAAGCTGCTCGTGACCGGCCGGTACGTTCGCGAGGGTTCCGACGGCACGTTGGTCCGCTTGGTGGTCTCGTTTCGGGACAGTGCTGCGCGTGAGCGCCTCGAACGCGGTGGGGCCGAGCTCATTTCGACCGTCGCCCATGAACTGCGCTCGCCGCTGACGAGCGTCAAGGGGTTCACCGCGACCTTGCTGGCCAAGTGGGACAAGTTCAACGACGAGCAGAAGATCGTCATGCTGCAGACGGTCAATGCCGACGCCGATCGCGTAACCCGGCTGCTGACTGATCTGCTCGACGTCTCCCGCATCGATGCGGGTCGGCTCGAAGTGCGCCGGCAGGTGATCGACCTGCCGCATGCGGTGCGGAAATCGTTCGCGTCACACGTGGCCGCCGGCGAACCCGAGGACAGGTTCTCGCTGCGCACCTCCGGCGAGCTGCCGGAGATGTGGGCAGACCCGGACAAGGTCGACCAGGTGATCGGCAACCTGATCGAGAACGCTCTGAAGTACGGCGCCGGCACCGTGAGCGTGGTGATCGATGCACAACCGGACGCCGCAGTCGTGACCGTCAGGGACGAGGGCGAAGGCATTCCGGATGACATGCTCGCCCGGGTGTTCACCAAGTTCTGGCGGCGCGTCGACGGCGGCCGTCGCAACGGCACCGGCCTGGGGCTGTACATCGTCAAGGGTTTGGTGGAGGCCCACGGCGGCGAGATCGCCGCCGCTCGCACCTCGTCGGGCGGGGCGGAGTTCCGATTTATCCTGCCCGCCGGCGCCCCGACCTACGAGTCCTGACCGGCGGGCCCCCCGCGCCCCGTATTCTTCCTCCGCACCGCTGCCCAGCGCCGCGCGAGACAACCGCAAGGAGCCCGCCCGCCGTGGCCGACTACGACCCTGTCGCAGTGAGTCCGCTCGACGCCCTCAACCTCGACGCCATGCGGTCCGCGGCGCTCGCCGCTTTCGAGGCCGCGACCGATCTCGATCAGCTGTCCGCCGCGCGCAACGCGCATTCCGGTGACCGGGCGCCGATCGCGCTGGCCCGCAGCGAGATCGGCGCGCTGCCGCCGCAGGCGCGCAAGGACGCCGGTCAGCGCATCAACTCGGTACTCGCCGACATCAAGGCCGGCCTCGGCGCGCGCACCGAAGCCCTCGAGCTCGAGCGGGACTCGCGCGTTCTGCTCGACGAGCGGGTCGACGTCACGCTGCCCTGGGACCGGACGCCGCGCGGCGCGCGGCACCCGCTGACGATGATTCAGGAGCGGGTCGCCGACGTCTTCATCGCGATGGGATACGAGGTCGCCGAAGGTCCGGAGGTCGAGACCGAGTGGCACAACTTCGACGCGCTCAACCTGCACCCCGATCATCCGGCGCGCTCGATGCAGGACACGATCTACCTCGATCCGCCCGAGCGCGGCGTGCTGCTGCGCACGCATACCTCGCCGGTGCAGATGCGCTCGATGCTGAGTCGGCCGCTGCCGCTGTACGTCGTGTGCCCGGGGCGGGTGTTTCGCGACGACGCCATCGACGCGACGCACTCACCGGTGTTCCACCAGGTCGAAGGCCTCGCCGTCGACCTGGGCATCACGATGGCGCACCTGCGCGGCACGCTTGATCATTTCGCGCGGGAGATGTTCGGCCCGGATCTGCGTACCCGGTTGCGGCCGTCGTACTTCCCGTTCACCGAACCGAGCGCGGAGGTCGACCTGCTCTGCTTCGGGTGCAAGGGGGCGGGCTGCCGCATCTGCTCCGGTGAAGGCTGGATCGAATGGGGCGGCTGCGGCATGGTGCACCCGAACGTTCTGCGGGCGGCCGGGATCGATGCGGATCGCTACAGCGGATTCGCGTTCGGCATGGGTCTTGAGCGCACGCTGATGTTCCGGCACGGCATCACCGACATCCGCCACTTCTTCGACGGTGACGTGCGCTTCGCACGGCCATTCGGCTCGGAGGTCTGACATGCGCGTGCCACTGTCCTGGTTGCGCGACTACGCGGCGGTCGACGCGTCCGCCGCCGAGATCGCTGCCGCCCTGATTCGCGCCGGACTCGAAGTCGAGCAGGTCGAGAGCGTCGGTCGTGACATCCGCGGAGTGCTCATCGGAGAGGTCCTCGCGATCGAGGAGCTCACCGAGTTCAAGAAGCCGATCCGGTTCTGTCAGGTCAGTGTGGGCGAGGAGCCACGCGGCATCGTCTGCGGTGCGAGCAACTTTGCAGTGGGAGACCGAGTGCCCGTTGCGCTGCCGGGAGCCGTGCTGCCCGGCGAGTTGGTCATCACCGCACGATCGACGTACGGCCGGGTCAGCGACGGGATGATCTGCTCGAGTCGCGAGCTCCGGCTCGGCGACGACCACACCGGCATCCTGATCCTGCCGCCGGACGCGCCGATCGGTGCCGACGTCGCCGACTACCTCGACCTGTCGGACGACGTCCTCGACATCGCGGTCACTCCGGACCGTGGCTATTGCCTGTCGGTCCGCGGCGTCGCGCGCGAGGCCGCGACAGCTTTCGGCGTGGCGTTCCGCGATCCGGGATCGGTCCAGCTCGCGGCAGCTGCCAAGCCCGGCTACGACGTCGTCATCAGCGACGCGGATCGATGCTCGCGATTCGTTGCACGCGTGGTCCGCGGCATCGACCCGTCGGCTGCCACTCCGGACTGGATGCGACGACGGTTGGTGCTGTCCGGCCTGCGGTCGATCTCACTCGCTGTGGACATCACCAACTACCTGCTGCTCGATCTCGGTCAGCCGCTGCACGCGTACGACCTGGCCAAGTTGTCCGGGCCGATCGTCGTACGCCGGGCGCAACCGGGGGAGTCGATTCGCACCCTGGACGGCAGCGAACGACTCGCCGATGCGGACGACCTGCTCATCACCGACGACTCGGGTCCGATCGGAATCGCGGGGGTGATGGGCGGCGCGACCACGGAGGTCGACCCCGGCACGCGCGACGTGCTGATCGAGTCCGCGCACTTCGAATCCCGCGGGATCAGCCGATCAGCGGCGCGGCACCGGCTCCCTTCCGAAGCCTCGAAGCGATTCGAGCGTGGCGTCGACACCGATCTGCAAGCGGCCGCGGCCGAGCGCGCGGTGCGTCTGCTCGTCGAACTCGGTGGCGGCGTGGCCGACGACGCGCAGACCGACATCGATCTGCGCACGCCCAGCACTGCGATCTCCTTCGACGCTGACGCAGTGTCGCGGGTCGGCGGCCGGCCGTACGACGCCGCAACCGTGCGGGCGCGCCTGGCGGACGTCGGCTGCGACGTATCGGGCGACGGTCCACTCTCGGTGACACCGCCGGGTTGGCGGCCCGACCTGACCGACCCGATCGACCTGGTCGAGGAGGTCCTGCGGCTCGAGGGCTACGACTCGATTCCGAGCGAGCTGCCGACGGCGCCCGCCGGTCGCGGGCTGACCCGCGACCAGCGGCTACTGCGCCGACTCGGCCGGGCGATCGCGGACGCCGGATATGTCGAGGTGTCCAGCTACCCCTTCGTGTCGCTGGCAGATCTCGATGCGCTGCAGCTGGCTGCGGATGACCCGCGGCGCACCGCGCTCGCTCTCGCCAACCCGGTCAGCGATCACGACTCGCACCTGCGGACGACCTTGCTGCCGGCCCTGCTCAGCGCGTTGGTTCGCAACGTGAGTCGAGGTCAAGTCGACGTCGGCTTGTTCGAGCTGGGCGCGGTCTACCTCCCCGGCACCGACCGACCGGCCGCTCCGCGTACGTCGGCAGCCGGCCGGCCATCGGATGCGGAGCTCGCCGCGCTGGACGCTGCCCTGCCGGCGCAGCCGGTGCGGTTCGCCGCAGCCGTGACCGGCGATCGCGAGCGGTCCGGCCACTGGGGCCGGGGTCGGGCGGCCGACTGGTCAGATGTCGTCGAACTCGGGCGCCTGGTGTGCCGCGCCGTGGGTGCTCGGAGTCCGGTCGTTCGCGCCGCGGCCGGTGCGCCGTTCCACCCGGGCCGATGCGCCGAGTTCCTCATCGACGGCGTGGTGATCGGCCATGCGGGCGAGTTGCACCCGCGAGTGGTCGCGGCGACCGGCGTGCCAGTTCGCACGAGCGTGATCGAATTCGACCTGGCGCCCGTCCTGGCAACGGCAGTCGACGTCGTACCCGGGCCGGAGTTGTCGACCTACCCCGCAGCGACCGTCGACGTGGCACTCGTCGTCGATGTGGCTACCCCGGCAGCCGAGGTGGAGTCGGCACTCCGCCTGGGCGCCGGTGCGCTGCTCGAGGACGTCCGCCTGTTCGACGTCTATCGCGGTGCGCAGGTCGGCGAGGCGCGCGTGTCGCTGGCCTACACGCTCACGATGCGTGCCGTTGATCACACCCTCACCGACGAGGAGGTACGGGCGATCACCCGCGCGGCGGTGTCCGCTGCCGGGGAAAAGGTGGGCGCCGTGCTGCGGGGACCCACGCCCTGAACCTGGGGAGGGTGACGCCGGGGCCGGCGCGGCCGGTGCTGTATGTTTCGACGCGCTGTCGGGCCATGGACGGTCGCACCAGCGCGCGATCGACAGGGATGGGACAGCGTGGCGTACATCACCAGAACGCTCGATGGGCTGTTCTCGGCGGGCATTCTCATGCTGATCGGTGCGCCGCTCGCGCTGCTCGGTGCGGCCGCGGCCTACCTCAGCGGGCTGCGTGACCGCTTCCTGATCGTGGCCATCTCGGCGCCGACAGCCATCGGCCTGCTGATCGTGACCTCGCAGGTGCTCGGAGCCGTCGGCCTCGGCGTTCCACTGCCGATCCTCGCCGTTCTCACCCTCGTTCCGGCGGCCCTCACGGCTGCGGTACAGCGACTCCTGGTGAACCTTCGGCCCACGGCGTGGACTGCCGCTCCCGCCGAAGCCGTGGTGCCGGCGCGTTGGCCGGTCTGGGCTGGGGCAACTCTCGGTGCGGCGATGAGCCTCGCGGCTTGGTTGCCGGGAATCAACGATCCGAGCCTCCCCGGTCAGAACATCGACGACGTCTGGCACGGATATCTGACCGCGCGCATCGGCGACATGCACGTCATCACCGCCGGCACCATGTCGCCGGTGTTCGTGGACCAGGCCGATCCGCGGACCTTCTATCCGTACGGCGTGCACCTCGCCGGTGCCACCGTTGACGCCATCACCGGTGCCGGCGTTCCGCAGGCTCTCAACTCGTTGTGGCCGCTCATTGCCGGTGTCCTGCTCGCGTTCGGTGTTGCTGCGGTCCTGCGCGCACTGCTGCCGGACCGCCCGTGGGTCGCGGCGTACGGCGCGATTGCCGCCAGCGGCTTGCAGTTCTTCCCCTATGTCCTCACCGGTATTCAGCCGTACGCGATCGCGCTGGCGATGATTCCGGCACTGCTCGCGCTGGTCGTCTACCGGGCGCGGTCAGGTCCGTACGAGCCCCATTTCGGGTTTCTCCTGGTTGTTTCGGCTCTCGCCGTGCTGGTCACCCACCCAGCGGCCGCAACAGCCGCTGCTGTCGTCGGGGCGTTCGTCGTGCTCGAGGTCGTCATCCGCGGTGGCACCAGAGAGTCGCTGGTGTCCGCGGCCGTGCGACTGGCCCCGGTGGCCGTGGTCGCCTACGTCTTGGCGCGGCCGTTTCTGCGCAGCGCCGGCGGTACCCTCGGCGGGCAGGGACTCTCGCCGGAGATCCCGTATGCGACGGCGATGCAAGCGGCCAAGCAGATGTTGGCCTTCAAGACGCCGTTCACCCCGTCGGGTCAACCGTTCCTCGCGCTGGTCGTGCTCTGCGGCGTCGCGGCGGTGGTGTGGTTCCGCGGACGTGGTTGGTCGCTGGCCGCCGGTTACCTGGTCTTTGCCTTCTTCTACGCGAATGTGGCGTCCGGTGTTCCGTGGGCGCGGGGCCTGTCCCACGCGTGGTACGGCGAGTGGCATCGACTCGCCGGCATCGTCGTCATGCTTGCCGCGCCGCTCGCCGGACTTGCGGCCGGCGCGGTGCATGCTGCGGTAGCGCGCCTCCCGCTGGGTACGGCCCCCGAGTCCGGTGTGCTGCGAGGTCGAGCGAGTATCTGGCGCGTGGCTCTCGTCTCGGTGCTGGCGCTCGTGTCGCTGCGCTACGTGGTGCACGGCGTGCTCTCAGCGCAGAGCACCCTCATCGGCGCGTGGACACCCAAGCTGGCCACCGCCGACGACAAGGTTCTCTACCGTCACGTGGCCGATCGCGTGACCGACGACCAGCTCGTCCTCAACGCGTGGTACGACGGCTCGACCTGGATGTACGCGATGGCCGGGGCGCGACCGGCAATGCCCTACCAGTTCTCCGGCACTCGATGGAACGACGTGTACAAGGGACTGCCGGCGCTCACTCCTGCGCACTGCCGCATCTTGCGCGACGACAAGGTCGCCTACCTCGTCGGCAGGGTCGACAAGACGGGTGCCAATCCCAACCCCGTGCTGGATGGTGCCGCCGCCAACTCGGCCGCATTCACGCTCGAATTCGAGAACGCTGCGGGCAAGGCCTACCAGGTCAATCAGGAATTCGTGGCTCGGTGCGCTCAGTAGCGACGCCGGAGGTTGCGCGTTCGCTGACCGCCTGCGCGATCGCCAGCCGGCGGGCGAGCAACGTCATGCGTGCTTCGACGTCCTTGAACTTCAGATAGGTGTTCAGCGACACGAAAGCGAACGCAACGACCAGCGCGTACAGCACGAGGTCGGCGCCCCGGCCGACACCCACCTTGTTGGCGATCCGGGTCAGTAGCTCCGGGTTGACGATGGACGCGACGCAGCCGAGTGTGAACAGCGCGAAGAGCAGCTTCTTGCCCGCCTGGAACCGCATCGCGTTTCGATTGCGCAGGAACGACAGAACCGTCAGCGCGACGCCGAGCACCAGCAACAGCTGGATGATCGCGGTGCTCCCCATCAGCGGAACAGCAGATCGAAAACGATGTTCACGGAGTTGAGCACGGACTGTCCTTTCGATCGGCTGTACTGCGTGTAGAGGATCTCCACCGGCACTTCCGCGTACCGGAAGCCGCCGGCCGAGACCTTGCCGACTATCTCGCTGGCATGCCCCATGCCGCTCTGCTTCAACGCCAGCGCGGCGGCCACCTTGCGGTTGAAGGCGCGCAGCCCGTTGTGGGCATCAGAGAGCCGGATGCCCGATGTCGCATTCTCGTACCGCACGGCAAGCTTCAGTACGGCGCGCTTGAGAGCCGGTAGCTTCGTGCGGTCGTCGAGGAACCGCGAGCCGAAGACGATGTCCACCTCGTCCTTCGCGAGCAATTCGAGCATGGACAGCGCATCCTCGACGCGGTGTTGCCCGTCGGAGTCGAACGTCACGAAATAGCGCGCTCCGGGTTGCCGGAGGGCGTACTCGATACCGGTCTGGATCGCCGCGCCCTGACCGAGGTTGACCGGGTGGCTGACCAGGTGCGCGGCAGTGCCGCGGATGACGGCGACCGAGGCGTCCGAGCTGCCGTCGTCGACGCAGATGACGCCGTCGAAGGTGCTGAGCACGTGCTGCAGCACCTCGGCGAGCACCGTTGCCTCGTTGTACACCGGGATGATGAGCCAGGTGCCGGCGGGCACCGTTCGGCCGGACTGCGACATTCCCCTCCTCGTAGGTTCGGGCAGACCTTACTCAGCGCGACGGCCAAACAGTTTGCATAGATATGCGTGATCATGCATGATCACTCGACAACCGCGGACCCGCGATTGTCGTCACCGAGCGCCTCCGGGCGGAGTCCAGACCATGAGTGGAGGTGCGGTGCGGATCCGGGCAGCGGTTGCCGGCGCGAGCGGCTACGCGGGCGGTGAGCTGCTCCGCCTGCTCGCCGGCCACCCCCACTTCGACGTCACCATCGCCGCCGCCGGCGCGTCCGCCGGGAGCGCGATCTGCGGTTTGCACCCGCACCTGCCGGCGTACGGCGGCATGCTCTTCACGTCGACGGACGCCGAGTCGCTGGCCGGGGCCGACGTCGTGTTCCTCGCACTGCCGCACGGCGAGTCGGTCAAGCTCGCCGATGACCTGCTCGAGGCCGGCTGCATCGTCGTCGACCTGGGCGCCGACCACCGGTTGCATGCCGCGGCCGACTGGCGGCGCTGGTACGGATCGGACCACCCGAACCCGGGTTCTCTGGGTGCGTGGCCGTACGGCCTCCCCGAACTGCCAGGGGCGCGGGCGGCGCTGTCCGGGAGCAAGCGGGTCGCCGTCCCCGGGTGTTATCCGACAGCAGTTTCGCTCGGTCTCGCACCGCTGCTTGCCGACGGTCTCATCGAACCCGCTGACATCGTCACCGTTGCCGCATCTGGCACGTCCGGCGCGGGCCGGAGTGCGAAGACAACGTTGCTCGCCAGCGAGTTGATGGGGGACATGCAGGCTTACAAGGTCGGCGCGCATCAACACACGCCGGAGATCGAGCAGGCGCTGACCGGTGTGGCCGGCACGCACGTGTCGTTGTCTTTCACGACGCTGCTCGCGCCGATGCCGCGCGGGATCCTCGCGACGAGCACCGCCAAGCTTGCAGCCGGAGTGACGACCGCGGACCTCAGCGACAGCCTGCACGCGGCGTACGACGACGAGCCTTTCGTCTTCGCGCTGCCGGACGGGCAGTGGCCGCACACGGCCGCGACCTACGGCTCGAACGCGTGTCACATCCAGGCCGTTGCCGACGAGCACTCGGGTCGCGCCGTCGTCGTCAGCGCGATCGACAACCTCTGCAAAGGGGCGGCCGGCCAGGCCGTACAGTGCGCCAACCTGCTCCTCGGGCTGGACGAGACCACGGGGCTGACCGCGATCGGAGTCGCCCCGTGAGTGTCACCGCCGCCAAGGGCTTTCGGGCCGCCGGCGTCGCCGCAGGCCTCAAGGCGAGCGGCCGGCCGGACGTCGCGCTCGTGGTCAACGACGGCACCGG